>DATFWM010000611.1:0-3899 GCA_035259295.1 Blastocatellia bacterium
GGGGCAGGTGTGCAGCTAGGAAACTTGAATTTACCGATTTTGGTGCGCCAGTTGAAGCGGCTGTTGGTTGAGTAGTATTCGCCTGCGTACCAGAAAGTACAATCGTCAACCGGATCCACGCTCATCGAGCTGTAGTCTCCCCAGCGGCTTACTGTTGCAAACTGCACACCGGTTCCGTCGAAAATCGATTTTTCAGCTTCCAGTCCTCCCGTGACGTTGAAGTTTCTTCCTGCGTAAAATATGGAGGGTACCCGCGTGGTGCTCGAGATGCTATAGCCGACTGCGAGATTGCCTTTATTATCGCTTGCGGCGCTACCCATCCAACGATTGTCGCCCGTAGCTCCATTGCCAGCGCCAGGAGCGAACGTAGCCTGATCGTAGACGCTAAACAGCCCAACTGGTGAACTCCGCCGAAGCTCCTCGTAGCGTACCCCCGCCTGATAGTTTGCCGCAGTGGTCGGGCTTACACCGCTCACGTTAACTGTCCAATTCATAACCAATGATTCGACTCCGCTGCGATTGAGATACTGCAACCGGAACATCAGCCGTCCGCCTACCGAATCCAGGTTCTCACCTGGAAACGGCTGCTCGATATCGCCTCGCCCGAACGGGTTGCGAGCATCAAACGGCGCAACGGGAAGCGGATTCGCATATGTGCTTTCGGGTCGCTCGGTGAAAGTTGAGTTGGATGGAACAGTAAAGTCGGCGTGGAAATCAAACAACCGCAGGCCATCGTGAGGGTCGCCAAAATCATTGTCGGTAAAGTAAGCGAAAATGTTCGGGGTTCCGGGCACGGGAGATACGAGGCCATTGTGATTGGAGGGAAGCATACCGAAAATCCGTTCCGGGTGAGAGGCTAGATCCAGATCAAAGTATATGCCGGTAGCTGTAGGATCTCCGGCAAGCATTTTCTTGCGATCAAAGGCGAAAGCGCCGGCTCCGTCGAAACTGCTGCCGAAGCGGAACTGGTTGGTCGACATGTAATAAGCATCCGGCCACACGCCGAACTTTGGATAGTCGGGAAACTCGACACCGGGTAGGACGAAGTCATAAAGATAGTAAGCGCCGGTCGGGTCGCCGGTTTTGGAAACCGCAATAAGCATGTGATATGGTGCGACATTGATCGCGTTGATTCCCAGCTCGCTAATCAACCAACGGTCAGCCAAGCGATCGTACAGCACTACTGGGTCGCCATTGTCGTGCGTTGCGCCGAATGCGGAGCCTCCGCCTGAAGCAAACAAGCTGCTTTCCCTGAAGGCCGGACCGCGTGGAATGCCGTTCTTGTCATAGATGCGGACCAAGGTGTTGACCGTTTCCACGTAGTCGTTAGGGCCGACGTCCCCATTCGTATCGGGAGGGGCGACTGTGTTGCCCTCATCGGCGGCGGCAATCCCTTCGAACACCAGTGACGGAGAGGGAATGGTATCGACGTTCGGACTGAGTGGTGTGCGTTGCAGAGCGCCGTCAAAGGAAACTTTCCCTTCCACGGATGTTCGTCCGCTCTCCGTATTCAACTCGTTGATCTCGTCACGTCCAGCCTTATCAGGTGGTGCGGGTGAAAGGTCCCTGACCGGTACGCTTTGTGCGAAGTCGGCGAGCGGAACCACTACCGGCGAAACCGACGCGCCTGACCCTTGCGATAACACCGTTCTCGTCGAGTCTCCGAGTGCGACGCCGGCGCCACTCGCAGCCAATGTCTTGGGCGGTCGTTGCGCATGGCTTTGCAAGACCCAAGCGCCTAAAGCTGAGACGGCGGACAGTGTAACCAAGAGCACTCTTGATTTTTTAATCACGTTGCCGCTCCATCGTCGTCCGGCGGTAGGCGGCTGCGATAATATCAGAATGAATGTGGTTGTCAATCCAAAGAGCCGAACATGAGTCGAGTTGATTTAGGTTGCTGATCGGATGAACTTGCGAAGCACCGTCCCGGCTATCGTTGCTGCTTAAGCATCTGTATTCGGGCAGTGGTCCGCTCAGCGGTTGCTCGGTAGGGAGCCTCTTGAATGAACGTCTGCCATTCGGCTATCGCATTCTGATAGTCTTTGTCGGCCTCGTATGCAAGCGCAAGCGCGCGATGGCATTCGGGACAACGTCCATTAGATAATCTGAGCGCACGATCAAGCAGTCTCCGAGCTTGTTTGGTTTTACCCGCATCCGACTTCTGATTGGCACGCGCGATGATTTCTTCAATCCTGACCTCAGGAGGTTCGATCTCTCCTCGAGCTCGCTCAAGAACAGATTTGGCTTCACTCGAACTCGGATTGAGGTCGAGAGCGAACTCTGCCTGTTGCGCTGCTCGATATCGATCACCTGTGGCCAGATATGCCTCAGCCAACATCCAGCGTGTTCTGAAGTGGTTTGGGTCCCACGCGGCTGCTTCATCAGCATAAGCCCGCAACTTCGGGACATCGTTTGTAAGGAGAGCTAGGTAGGATAAGAAGAGATAATTCAAGTCGGGCGTTTGCGAGTGTACAAGCGATCTTTGAGCGCGCGCGGCTGCTAATTCGAGAACCCGATCCCGAGCAGCAATCAGTTCTCCGGCCTCCGCTTTGTTGACGGTTGCACGCATTTCCAGTCGGTCGCCACACAGGACGAGGGCGCGAGCAAACAGAAAATTGTATTCGCCGGTGATTTCAGAGCTATCGGCCGCGCGATCGCCGAAGCTGATCACTTGTTCTAAATCTCCGGCGTCTGCAGCGATCATCGCTCTATTTACCGCAGCGTCAGCCCTCATCAGAGCGACCGAATACCAGGTCGCTATAAATGTCAGTGCAAAGCCCGCGATCACGGCCGCCGTTCCTGCCCAGGATGAAGTCTTCGCAAGAGATTGATGCCGTTTCGCGGTTTTAGCCTTTATCGCCCTTCGCTCGGGCGTATCCAGAGCATCACCTCTGCTTGCCGGTGGAATCGTCGGCTCTTTGATCGCTACTCCTTCAATTGAACGACCGTTTCGCCCACCAAGGATGTTCGATGCAGCCAGCGCGAGGGCCGCGAAGGCGAAGAAATAAAGCCCCGTCGGAATCTGGTCGAAGATAAAAAAATTGTGCACGGCTACAGCGCCAAAAGATGAAACAAGACCTACAGTCATAATCCGCAGCCGACAGTTGGTGGTGCGGTGCATCGTCCGAAGCAAGAGCCTCAATGATGAAAGGAAGATTGCAACGTAAAGCAAGAACCCTGGCAGCCCAAAAGATATCGCAGCATCGAGATAGGAGTTATGCGAGTTTTCGCTGTTGACCGCAGCAATGCGACCCAGCTCTTTCGACTTATAAGGAAGAAACGCTTTTCGGAAATTGTCCGGGCCGCTGCCGGTGAGCGCAAAAGCGGGAACCATCTTTATCGAGTCACGCCAGAGGTTGGTGCGACCGGATCCAGTGAAGCCTTCTGCGATTGATAAGCGCGCCCGCTGAACGATGCTACGCGACGCAGTGCTGAGACTCATGGCTAGCGCGAGCACGAGTATGAAAAGAGATCCGAGTATCGCCGCAATTGCTATCTGTCGTCTGTTCAGGCGCAGTGAGGCGTACTTCCGGTCCCTCAGGCTCAGCGCGGCGAAAAAAACCGTACCACACATGAGCCCAAGCCAGGCGCCGCGTGTGCCGCTGCACACTATTGCGATGATCGAAAGTGCAGTTGCAACCGTTGCAAGGATGCGCGCACCGCCGCTCGACACAATCGCGAGACACGCGGCGAGTGGCGTTGTGTACAACAGGAAGTTTCCCAAATAATCGGCGTGTCCTAACGTGCCGATCACGCGCACGACGACGCCTTCTGGGGATTCCGAAGTATAAAGGACAGATGGCAGGAAAGGATCGTAGCCGAAGAACTGACATACCGCATACGCGGAGACGAGAAGCCCGGCAAAGCAGATAACCCATAGGGCTGCTTCAAACCGGGTC
>DATFWM010000612.1:0-2880 GCA_035259295.1 Blastocatellia bacterium
GTGACGCACCAGATAAACGCTAATGGTGTGTGGGAGCTTCCTGTTGGCAGGGGCCGCCGCTTGCTCAAAGAATCGCCCGGCTGGATAAACGCGGTAGTCGGTGGCTGGCAGTTGGGAGGTATCTTCAGAATCACCTCCGGGCTCCCGACTTCGATTGGCAACGGGTTCGCGTTCCCGACCAACTGGGAGTTCACCGGCAACGCCACGCAGACCAAGGCCATTCCGTTCACCGGCGTCACCAAGAACGTTAAAGTTGTCCCGACTGATAGTGGTGGGCCGAACATCTTTGCTGACCCGTTGGCGGCGTTCGCTTCGTTTGAGCACACGCTGGCAGGCGGAGTCGGAACGCGTAACAGCATTCGAGGCGACGGATTCTTCACAATTGATATGGGTTTGTCTAAGTCTTGGATGATGCCATATCGCGAGGGCCATCGGCTGGATTTCCGCTGGGAGGTCTTCAACGTGACTAACTCGGTCAGCTTCGACCCGTTTCAACTGAAGGGAGCGAACCTCGATTCGCGAAACACCTTCGGCAAGTACAGCGGCACGTTGTCGGGGCCGCGCGTTATGCAGTTCGGGTTGAAGTACGTCTTCTAACTCGATCTATTACGTTCGTCATAGAAAGGGACGCCTATGTGGCGTCCCTTTTCTGTTAGGCCGCTACGGCTCGACTTTGAATTGACCAGTCGAAGACGTTCGTCGTGAACCATCGTTTACCGTAACACGCAAGCTATAGTCCCCGGGCGGAAAGTTCTCCGTACCGAAAGACGTCACATAAGCGATTCGGCCTGTGGGATCTGGCGCTGGCAAAGTTCCGGAAGCCTCCGAAAAAATATTGCCGCTCCGGAAGAAGGTGACACTGACTGCCACGTTTGCGGCGGCGTTCTTGGCTGTATACACATTGAAGTGCATCAGCAGCTTCTTGTCCTGCGATCTGCTGAAAGTCTGGGGCACATTCGGCACGAAGTACGCTTGCCCCTCGAGATAGAGTGGATGCTGCTGTCTCTTTTGATCTTCAGTCAATGGGTTTAGTCCGCGGCTCAGCACGACGCTGGAAACTCTGAGGCTGTCCTGTCCTCCGCCAGGCACCTCAAATTGAACGCGCGCCACGGACGCCTTGCCAGAAGTGGCATCACGCGCGGCCGCTTCGAGAGTGTAGTGACCAGGCGCAAGAGACGCGAGACGATTGTATAGTTGAGGCTTCAACCTCACGTCATCAAGTTGATTAGTCGGGCCGCGCAAGATGAACTCCTGCCCGAGCTTGCGCACGATTTCGCCGGCGTTGTTTTTGATCAAAGCAAGAATCGCAAATCGCGAGGAAAATGTTTTCGTTTTAGCGTCGGTGGAGAAGCTCAGCGCAGAGCTCGGAAACTCAATATAAATAGCAACCTGCCTTGCAGATTCATTCCCCCGAAAGTGGAGCGCTTGCGCATAGAACGGGAAGTCGCTGACTGGAGATGATGAGTCGATGCGCTCGAGCAGCGGAACCTCACGTTCTCTGGCAGGCGAGTCATCAAGAGTGCGCAGCCCGTAATAGCCGCGACGCCCGCGCACCTTGAACTCTCCCGCCCTGGTTAGTTTCACCGAGATTCGGCGGAACTTGCCGTCATACTTCTGATTTGTCGAAAGATAAGTGATGACGTAGTGATTGCCCAGCTCATCCAGAATCCTCCTGAGCCCTTCACTCACGTCATTGGTGTTCTTGATCGTGTAGCCGCCTGTCTCCTCCGAAAGCTCATCAAGAGTCGTTAGGTTATTCATTCTAGCTGCTTCTTCGTTGCGACCGAGAGCTGACGCCCCACCTGACACGAGTTCAGGATTCGAGTTGCGCATTCTGGCGATCCCTGCCGCTTCGCGCTCGAGCATCGCCTGCTCGTTGGGGTTAACAAGTCGCAAACCCGCAATATCGAGCGCATAGATCGTAATGCCGCTCGTGTTTGCCGCGCTGATAACCGACTTATACTGGTCCTGAACAGCAGGGGTGACGGCGAAGCCCTCGGAAAAATACATCATCGTCTTGCGACCGGCACGCACGCTCTTCTGGCCGTTGATAATTGCGAGCAATGCGTTGACCGAGCGCCATCCCTGATACTCTCTCTCGTATCGGTCGAAGACTCGAAGGGTTCTCAAACCAGATAGAGCTATCGAGGTAATCATTAGCTGGCGCGTGTCAATTGCGTTCGGATCGGCCCTGACATCATCCGAGAGCGCGGGCGCAGTGAGCGTATCCATATCGGTAATGGAGTCAGCCAGCGCAACCTTCGCCGCATCCGAGAGAGGCTCGACAAGGCCGTCGAGACTCCTTCGAGCTTCGGCGGCTACAGCGATATACTTCTTCGACTCTCGCGAGGTGAAGGCCTCAACCGCTTGCCGAACTGATACCTTGTCGTTTGTGAATGAAGCGAGCAACATCAGACCAAGGTCTATGCCGTAGACAGCGACGTAATCATTTGGCCCGATCCCTGAGTTTATGTACTCGAGCGCAGCCTGCCGCGCCCTGAGCGCGCCGTCTCGTGTGGTTTGCGCATCAAAAACGAGCGACACAAGGTTGATCACCCCGGGCGCGCCGGCGCTCCTGGCGTCTGTGGACGGGCCACCCGAAGCCTGCGATGTTGTGCTTGTCGATTCGAAGCGAAATGAGCTGATCTTCTGCTTGACACCGTCCTCGTAAATCTCGAAATCCGCAGCAGTGAGGTCCGAGACACTACGATTCTTCTTGTCGAGCACAACGGCGTCAACAATCACCTCTTCGGTCCGCAGCTTGAGCGGCTTCTCCTGTCCGGCCGGTGGCTTATCGATGCCGGTTTGGGCAGTCACAATTACCTGAAGGCTGAGCAACGAAAGCGCGAGGGCCCTTGAAGCGTTGTTGATCATTAGTTG
>DATFWM010000613.1:0-3651 GCA_035259295.1 Blastocatellia bacterium
TCTGAGTTCAAGCTTTAGCTTGCGTTCTGAGTTCAAGCTTCAGCTTGTCGAATTCAACAACGCAACCTAAAGGTTGAACTCTGAACGGCAGGAGGCTGAAATGACCAGCAAACGATTCGTTATTGCGGATGTCTTCACCGAGGCGCGTTTCGGCGGGAACCAATTGGCCGTATTTACCGACGCGGTCGGCCTTGACCCAGCGACGATGCAGAGCATCGCACGGGAGATGAACTACTCGGAGACCACTTTCTTGCTTCCGCCGGAGAGTGACGGCGATTACCGAGTGAAAATCTTCACTCCGCGACAAGAGCTTCCTTTCGCGGGTCACCCGCTGGTCGGGTCTGCGTATGTTATAGTAGCCGAGCGAATGAAAGAATGGAGTGAGCCGGTCACCGACGTTACCCTCGAAGCCGGTGTCGGTCCGATCCGCGTCGAAGTTGAAACTCAGCGTGGACGAGCCGGTCGCACAACGATGACCCAGCCGCTGCCCGTAGTTCGCAGCAATTTCTCCCATTTCGACCTGATGGCGAAGGCGCTCTCGCTGGAAGCTTCCGAGATCGAGCGAACAGGTTTGCCGATTGAGACGATCTTTAACGGGATCGCGGTGATGATCGTTCCGGTGATGTCTCGCAAAGCGCTAGAAAAAATCCGAGTCGACTCCGCCGCCCTCGAACGGATCAGCAACGAGGCCGGCGCATCGACGGTATTGGTCTTCAGCCGCGAAACAGTGCTGCCCACCAGTACGGTTCATTGTCGCGTGTTCGCTCCGGCGGCAGGCGTGAGCGAAGACGCGGCAACAGGCTCGGCAAACGGACCGCTCGGGTTCTACCTCGTCCGGCATAATCGGATCGAAGCGAAGCCAACAACGAGCATCGTGAGCGAGCAGGGCTTTGAAATGAATCGGCCCAGTCTTCTGTACATTGACGTCGATGTTGAAGGCAGCGAAGTTAGCGGCGTCCGCGTTGGCGGAGGAGTAGTTATAACAGGTCGCGGTGAAATCTTTGTCGATTGAATCTTAAAGCAAGAGGCACGTAGTGACGAATTTATTCGTTCTGCTCAATGAATAGCCGAATGAATTCGTTATTACGTGCAAGGAGGCAAACGGCTTTGATCAGGCTCGCAAACGAATCCGACCACGAAGCGGTTTTCAAGCTGATGGCCGACCTTGGGTATCCTGGTCTGTCGCAGGCGCGATTCGCGGAAACTTATGAGCGGGTGTTGAAGCATCCGGCGATGAGAGTGATCGTTGCCGAAGACGAGACCGGCGCGATCGTCGGAATCTCCTCCGTTACCATCAGGCCACAGCTCCGACTAACATCCGACCTTGTGACGATTGACGAGCTCGTTGTTGTCGACTCTGCGCGAGGTCGGGGCGTTGGCCGTGCGCTGCTGGCTCACGTCAAAGCTATCGCGGTTGACGCAAAGGCCGGTCGTTTAGAGCTCGAGACCAATCGCGCGCGAGAAAGTTATCGCCGTGAGTTCTATGTCAAGAACGGTTTCGCCGAAGCCAACTCGGCTGTTATGCGAATCGATTACGAGCTTACGTAGTAACGAATTCATTCGTTCTTCGTCTTATAACTAATAAATTCGTTACTACGAGAATTGTCTTTGCGAGACCGAGCGGCGAACGATAAACTACCTCGCGTGGAGGATCGCAATGGAGCTGTATAACTGGGCCGAGATGCCCGAAGAGCATGTCCACGAGCTGCTGAGCCGGCGCTTCATCTCCGGCAAGCAGATGACGATGGCAAGAATATTTCTCAAGAAGGGCTGCTTTGTTCCAACGCACAATCACGAAAGCGAGCAGCTTACAACCGTGTTCACCGGGGCGCTCAAGTTCTTGATAGATGGAGAAGAGATAATCGTTCGCGGCGGTGAAACGCTCGTGATTCCCGCGTGGGTCAAGCACAGCGCGGAAGCGATTGAGGATACCGACGAGATGGATATTTTCTCACCGATCCGCGTCGATTGGATCGAAGGCACGGATGATTATCTGCGCTCGAAGATTCGAGCTTAGCGCTGGGAGCGCACGCGGCTCGGGTGCCTATTGCGAATCCTGGGAGCTCGCAAATCGGCACGCGAGCCGTGTGCGCTCCCAGGACTCGGCTTAGCGACGATGGCGGCGGCCCGAAGAGTGTCGGCTTCTGACGCCAGTTCTGTGATGACGGGAACGAGTTACGGGCACTTCTCTGTAGCGACCGATGCGCCCATGGCGGTCTCGCGATGCGCGCACTTGCTTTGGAACCTTGACTGTTTGACCCTTTCGCAACTGCCCGTGCGCTGACATTCGATTCAGCCGAGCCAGCTCCTTAACTGAAACCCCCGAACGCCTCGCGACCGAAGCCAGCGTGTCGCCTCGCTTGACTTGATAGGAAGCAACCTGCACGCGGTAGCCGCCGCGATAACGCTCGGCGATCTCTTCGGCAGGAACAGTAACCTTGCGCACGCGTTGGCCTTCCGGCAGGTCTGCGTACGCGACTTCGAACTGCTTCTTCATTCCCTTCGGAAGCCTTACGGTGTAGCGGTCGCCCGCGGGTGAAGTGCCGCGCCGCAGTTCGGGGTTCAAATCCTGAATCGTCTCGTAAGGCACGCCAATCAGATCGGCGACCACTTTGAGATCGGTCTGTGAAGGAAGCTCGAACGTGTCGAAGTTCAGCGCCGGGTCCGGCTTCACGTCAAAGCCGTAGCGCTTCTGGTTCTTGCTGAGGACGATGATCGAAAGAATGCACGGGACGTAATTGCGGGTCTCCTGCGGCAACAGTCCGCGCCGGTAAAGCTCCCAGAAGTCAGCGTATCCGCACCGACCGATCGCGTTGTCCACGCGGTTCTCGCCCGAGTTGTAAGCGGCCATCGCCAGCAGCCAATCTCCAGCGAAGTGATCGTGAAGCCAACGCAGATACTTGGCCGCCGCGCGTGACGATTTCTCGGGCTGCGAGCGATCGTCGATCCATGTCGTCTGTGCAAGCCCGTAGCGTGTGCCGGTTGAGGGAATGAATTGCCAGATGCCCTTTGCCGCTGCTCGCGAAAGCGCCGCAGGTTTCCACACAGACTCGGCCTGTGCCAGCCATATCAGATCGAGCGGCACCTTCTCTTCCTTGAAAATCTTTTCGACCATCTGACGATAACGGCCCGAGCGCTGCAATCCAACTACCATCGTCGAGTGTCCCCGCCCGGAGACGAAGAAGTTGATGAATTGAAACACCGGCGGCGCAACCGAGAACTCGAAATCATAATGGCCGTAGATCTTCACCCCGTCGGGCGTGACGGTAGCAAGCTCGTCTTCTTTGATGTCCGAGACTTCGTCGAGAACTGAAGGCTCAGCAATCTCAGGCCGGTCCATCGCCTCGTGATGGTCTCCTGCTTGCGCTTCATATTTGTGAATTCGATCCAACAACGACCGATAATAGGCGTCCAGCTTGCGGTCTGATTTGAGATCAATCCCTGATTCAAGAACGGTGTCCAGCGACTGATCGAACATCTTGCGCGCGATATCCGGAAGTCCTTTCGCGAATGCTTCTTCGCCTCGCTTGAAAGTTTCTTCCGCGCGATCGATCACCGACTGAGTGGTAGGCGATGAGGCCTGTTGCAGCTGTTGTCCCAGGGCTTGTGTCGGTCGGAGCGACCCGATGAGCGATACTGAAAGGAATAACA
>DATFWM010000614.1:0-2045 GCA_035259295.1 Blastocatellia bacterium
GAGCACTTCAGCCTGCGTCTTCTGCCCATCGAGTTCAACTACGGAGTCGCGCAACAGAGCGATGTCTGCGCCAAGTCTCGCGCCTTCCGCGCGAGCATCGCCGATTCCGGCGCTCACGTCCGCCAAAATACGATCGATAGACTCGTCCGCTTCAGAGAGCGTTCCGGCCAGGTCTGTTCGCTCGAGCAGACGAGTGAATGACTCCCCGATTTCGCTTTGCAAATGACTGATATCCTGCTCGAGCGAGCCCAGTCGTTCTCGGACTAATTCCTCGATTCGGCGGCGAAGCCGCTCCTCAAGCTCCTTTTCCACAGGTACCTCCCAATATAAGTGCCGATAACTCAACGCGGGGCATTAAAGGGCTTGTTTTCGCAGGAACCGATTATCCCGCAGCGGTTAGCGGATGTCAATAAATCAGTTTACAAGCCCCGCATTGGCAGGCAAGTCATAAATCCGAACTTGCCGGCTTCGGCTCAGGATTACCCAACCCGCCCCCTGCTTGCTTTTTCCTTTGCAGCCGCTGTATCATAATCGGCTTACTAGTCAAGTGGGCTTGGCCCACTTTTTTTCTTGGGGACAATGCTCGAGCTGGACCGAGAAGCCATCGGACGGATCATCGAACGCGTAGGGCAGCGCGAAGGATTCGAGATAGTTCACTGGGAAGCGGTAGGCCCGCAGAGCAATTTCGTTCTGCGGATTTACATCGACAAGCCCGGGGGCGTGAATCACGGCGATTGCGAGGTCGTCAGTCAACAAGTGGGAACACTGCTCGATGTCGAGGACTTGATTCCCAACCGGTATATCCTCGAGGTCTCTTCTCCAGGCGTCGAACGCGGTCTTTACAAGCGCGCGGACTACGAGCGATTTGCCGGGAGCCGGATCAAGTTGAAGACTACCGAAGCAATCGACGGCCAGCGCAATTTCAGGGGCAAGTTGATCGGCATCGCCAATGATGCGGTCACCGTCGACGTCGATGGACGGGGACTGATGGAAATAGCGTACGCGCAAATAGCAAAGGCGCAGATCGAGTTTCAATTTTAGGGCTGAAGCCCTGGCGGTCTGAATCACCGCTGATAGCAGCTCCAGGACGGCCGCAGCAAAGAGAAACGCAGGAAAGAAATATGTCGACGAGTCCGATTCCGCAAACAATAGACATTCTCAGCCGCGAGAAGGGTATCGACCCTCAGGTGATCATCTCAGCAATGGAAGACGCCGTCGTTGCGGCGGCGCGCAAGCAGTTCAAAACCGGCGAAGATCTGCACGCTCGCTACAACACAGAGACCGGCGTGGTAGACCTCTTCGCATTAATGACGGTGGTCTCCGAGGTGCAGGATCCCGCCACCGAGGTTGGCCTCGCTGACGTTGAGGAGATGGGTGTTGAAGGCGCCGAGGTCGGCGACCAGCTCGAGTTTCCGAAGTCAACCGAGGAACTTGGCAGAATCGCGGCGCAAACCGCGAAACAGATCATCTTCCAGAAGGTCCGCGAAGCCGAACGGAACAATGTCTACGACGAGTACATCGGGCGAGTGGGCGAACTGGTTCACGGCTTTGTGAAGCGTTTCGAGGGCGGCCGCATCATCGTCGACCTGGGAAAGATCGAGGCAGTCCTTCCCAAGACTCAACAGTCGCGCGCCGAGTCCTTCAGCCAGGGTGAGCGCATCCGCGTTGTCATCAATACGGTATCCAAGGACACAAAGGGCCCGCAGGTCGAAGTCTCGCGAACATCACCCGAACTGCTCAAGCGTCTTTTCGAAATGGAGGTTCCCGAGATCTACGACGGAACGGTTCAAATGAAGGCCGCAGTGCGCGAGCCTGGGGATCGTGCCAAAATCGCAGTGATCTCGACCGAACGCGACGTCGATCCGGTGGGCGCATGCGTTGGAATGAAGGGATCGCGGGTGCAGGCGATCATTCGAGAGCTTCGTGGCGAGCGAATCGACATCATTGAATGGAGCGAAGACCCTGCGGTGTTCGCAGCCAACGCCCTCTCGCCTGCAAAGGTATCCAAGGTTGAGATAAACAGCTTTGAAGAAAAGAAGCTGACA
>DATFWM010000615.1:0-3349 GCA_035259295.1 Blastocatellia bacterium
AACACCCCTGCGAGATTTCGCAGGACCTGAGGCCGCCGATCCGTTCCAACCAGCACACGATCGATGAAGTCGGGGCCAGGCAAATGAAGCATCTCTTTCGGAACCGTTCTGCATTTATGGGTAAGAAGCGATTCGGCTTCGTCTCCGAGGATTCGCTCGATGTCCTTGATCATTTCGCCTCCTGTGTCGCGGCCACGCTCGGAAGATTTCTTGGAGATCACAATTCTATGCGCGTCAAATTCGGAGGTCAACGGCTTCAAGGCGCGTATCCAATCAGATATAATCTCGGAAATTCAGACGCGAGGTTCGTAGTACCGCATTTATGCGGAAGTTCGTACCTTTGAGCGACCCTGGTCTACAAACTTCCGTTTAAATGCGGTACTACGAACTGTCAAATAGGAGAATGAGATGGCTGAGATGACTGGCGCACAAGCGATGTTCGAGTTCATGGTGCGCGAACGTGTGCGTTTCGTGTTCGGCAATCCTGGCACGACCGAGCTTCCGTTGATGGACCAATTCGCCGCGCGGGACGAGATCAAATACATTCTCGCGTTACACGAAGACTCGGCGCTGGGCATCGCTGCCGGTTACGCGGAAGCCACCGGAAAGGCAGCGGTGGTCAACCTTCACACAAACCCCGGCCTCGCTCACGCTCTTGGTAATCTCTATAACGTTTATCGCTCCGGCACACCGCTCATCGTCACTGCCGGACAGCAGGACACGCGAGCGATGATCGACGAGCCCCTGCTGTATGCCGATATGCTCGAGCTTGCCCGACAGCACACCAAGTGGTGCTGGGAAGTCCATCACGCGTCGGAGATACCGGTTGCGATGGCTCGCGCTTTCAAGATCGCGCAGACTCCGCCAACCGGCCCGGTGTTCTTGTCGCTTCCAGTGAACGTGATGGAAGAACGAGCGGAGATGGAAATGCCTCCGGTCACTCAGATCGGCTCGCGCGTAAGGGGTGACCGATCAAAGATCAAAGCTGCCGCCGCGTTGCTTGCGAGCGCAAAGAATCCAGCGATCATCGCCGGTGATGGTTGCGCGCGTTCGGACGCGTTGGCGAAGTTGGCGAACCTTGCCGAGTTGATCGCCGCGCGAGTCCACGCCGAGCCGTTGAACTCGCTTTTGGTGTTTCCGACGGGCCACCCGCTCTACGCTGGGCCGCTGTTTCCAAATGCCAAGCAAACACGCGCCTTACTTGAAGGCGTGGATGTGATTCTCGCGATTGGTGTCAACAACCTCGCGCCCCTGGTTTACACCGGAACCCGGATGATGCCGGAGGACGTTCGAATGGTTCAGATTGACGCCAATGATCGCGAATTGGGCAAGACTTACCGGGCAGAAGTTGCAATCCTGGCGGATCCGCGCTCCGCGATTGAGGAATTGATTGAGGAGCTCACCCCCTTCGCGAGCAGCGCTTCGGAATCACTCGCAAAGCGACGAGCGCTTATTGAGGAGCGCATCGCCGACGCGCGAGCGAAGTTTGCCGAGCACGCTAACCTGTCTGCATCCGGCGGGCCGATGTCGCCCGCATATGTCGCTCGCGAGATGCGACGCGCGGCCGCCGAGGACGCGGTGCTGGTCGATGAATCGGTAACGTCGACAGCGTTCGTGAGAACGATATTTGAGCTGAACCAACCGGGTACCTTCTTCTACGCGAAGGGAGGTTCGCTTGGCCTGGGGTTACCTGCAGCGATCGGCGTCAAACTGGCGATGCCTGACCGCCAAGTGATCTGTTCGGTTGGCGATGGCACAGCGCTATACACGATTCAGGCGTTGTGGACCGCGGCTCGTTACGGGCTGGCTGTAAAGTTCATCGTGTTCAACAACGCCAGCTACATGATTCTGAAGGGCGGTCTGCTCGCGCTGAAAGGAGCTTCGGCCGAGCGCGGCGACTTTCCGGGAATGGACATTACCGAGCCTGAGGTCGATTTCGTGAAGCTGGCGGAATCGATGGGCGTCGCAGCTCGACGCGTGTCAGAGCCTGCCGATCTAAGAGTGGCGCTGGACTGGGCGTTTAACGAAAGCGTTCCGACCTTGCTCGATGTTGCGATCTCCAGAGACGTGCGCAGCGTGTTGAGATGAAGGCCCACTTCCCTGCCCGCCCAAAGCCTGATATTCTTTGCGCTATTCGTTAGAGACTGCGTATCGAGTCAGTACAGATGCGATTATGCCGATCGCGGCGGACGTTAATCTAGGCCCGGGAGTCACGATCTTTCACCCCGAACTGGTGAACCTCTACGGCTGCGCGATCGGCAGCGAAACCAGGATCGGCGCTTTCGTTGAGATTCAAAAGAATGCCGTGATCGGCGCTAGCTGCAAAGTTTCGTCGCACACCTTTATCTGCGAAGGCGTCACGGTCGAGGACGAGGTGTTCATAGGACACGGCGTGATGTTCACGAACGACCTCTATCCACGAGCGACCAACGATGATGCAAGCATGCAGACACAGGCTGACTGGGAAGTTGTACAAACTAAAGTCAAACGCCGGGCGTCGATAGGTAGCAATGCAACTATACTTGCCGGAGTGACGATCGGCGAAGGCGCGCTGGTTGGGGCGGGCGCAGTGGTCACGCGAGACGTTCCAGATTTCGCGATCGTTGCCGGCGTGCCGGCGCGAATCGTCGGCGACCTGAAAAACAGAGATCAGAAGTCAGAAGTCAGAGGTCAGACTTCTGATCTCTGATCTCTGACCTCTGACTTCCGACTTCTGGTGGTTCTATGCTTGGCATCGGAGTTATCGGCTACGGGTACTGGGGACCGAATCTGGTCCGTAACTTCGCGAACGCGCCGGGCGCGGCACTCATCGCGATAAGCGACCTCAGCGCTGACCGTCTCGCCGAAGCGCGGCGACGTTACCCCTCCGCCCGCGTGACCCAGTCTTATTCGGAATTGTTGGCTGATCCGACAATCGACGCTGTGGCGATCGCCACGCCTGTGTCTTCTCATTTCGAGCTCGCAATGGAGGCGCTCAAGAGGGATAAGCACGTGCTGGTTGAGAAACCACTGGCGGCCAGCTCCGACCAAGCCAGCCGGCTCATCGACGAAGCAGCCGGCCGCAATCTCGTACTGATGGTCGATCACACGTTCGTTTATACCGGCGCCGTTAGGAAGATCGCCGAACTTGTCGGCGAAGGCGTGCTTGGAGAGATCTATTACTATGACTCGGTGCGTGTGAATCTCGGGCTTTTTCAGCATGACGTGAACGTGATCTGGGACCTGGCAGTTCACGATCTGGCAATACTGGACTTTCTTTTGCCGAGCAAACCGGTTGCGGCATCGGTTACTGGCATAAGCCATATCGCCGGACAGCCTGAAAACGTAGCGTACTTAACTCTTTTCTTTG
>DATFWM010000616.1:0-4236 GCA_035259295.1 Blastocatellia bacterium
CCGATTTTCCCTGGCTCTTTACGCCCGCAAAAGCCGACGATTTGAACAGACTTCGCCCGTGGCTCTGCCTGATTGTAGTTCGTAAACAACAAGGCGTGACCCTGCGCACCGATCGCAACCTCCTGTTGCCGATTCTCGAAATCAAAACACCTGCAGTGCCAAAGGACGAGTTGCCGGATTTGGCGGAATCGTGGGCGTGGGCGCATGCGCAAGTCAACGGCAGTCAGCCGCAGCAAACTCCTTTACAGCAATCACTCGCGGGCGACCCGGCGCTAAACCTGTCGCGCCTGTTGTCTCCTAGAAGGCTCGACCCACTTACCGACTACTTCGCGTGCGTCGTTCCTGCGTTCGATCTGGGAGTCAAAGCTGGGCTCGGTTCGCAGGTTACGTCCGACGACGAGAAATCCTTGAAGGCGGCCTGGGCCTCCGGCGCACAATCTCCCGCGCAGATTCAGTTGCCGGTTTATTACAGTTGGCAGTTTCACACAGGTGAAGGCGCCGACTTTGAAGCTCTGGTAAATCTGCTCAAAGCGCGAGATCCATCGGACTTCCCTCCAGAAGTCGGCAAGAAACAAATCGACATCAGTCAGCCGGGATTCGCGATCAGTCCTCCGCTCGCGGCAGGCTCGACGCTCGAGCTCCAAGGCGCTTTGCGATTCCCTGAGAGCACCGTCGCCGATTGGCCGCTGGAACCTAAAACTCGATTTCAAGGCGCGCTCAAGAAGATTCTGGAAACACCATGGCTCGCGATGAAAAACAACAACGTTGATCCGCTTCTAGCGCCGCCCATCTATGGCTGCTGGCATGTCGGCCGTCACTTACTCAACGCCCCCACGACGCCCCCAGTTTGGCTCGATGAACTGAATCTCGATCCACGAAATCGTAGCGTTGCTGCTCTCGGCACTGCTGTCATCCAGACTGAACAAGAGCAGCTCATGGCGGCGGCGTGGGAGCAACTCGGCGAAATACAGAGGATCAATCAGATTCGGCGGCAGGCGCAGCTCGGCCGGGCAGTAAACGGCGTTTACTACTCCAAACACTTCAGTCGATTTTCTGAAGAGACGCTTCTAAAGGTTGTAGCGCCCGCGCAGTCGCGCCTGGTCGTTGAGACCGTAGATTCCAGCCAACGCAAGAGTCGAGCGATCTTGTCACAGCGCATCGCCCAAAGCGCCCTTCCCGACAGAGCTGTCTCCGCGACCTTACGAAAGCTGACCGGTGCGCGGAGCCCCATCGCTACTCGATTCCAACCGCCCGGCGCCCCGCCCATAGCCATCGTCGCAGGGCTCAATCGATTCGTCTCATTTGTTCTGACGCCGCGACCCTCAGTGGTGACGCTTGATCAAGTCACGGACTCGTTGCTTGGCGCTGTAGCAGATCAGCTCAAACCAGTTGTTCGCTTTGATCGCATCCTGACCGCGCTCAATACATCACCCAAGCTCATCGATTTCACCATCGCGCCCGAGAACGCCTCCCCAAAACGCAATCTGTTGTCATTCACGCCGCCCAGCTCGTCAGACAGTCCCGAAGCGGCTCTATTTCGAGCCGCGGCTATAGCACATCAGAACTACCTGGAGCAGGCCAGCATAGTTCCTTCGTTGGCGCCGATCGCACCGATCAACATGGGCACGACAAAGCAGCCGCTGCTTCAAAGCATCGATCCGCAAAGAACAATTAAAGTTCGCGTGCAAGCCTCTCTCCGTATCACCGGTCCGGCCGAGATCGCCGGAGACGCATTGGAACCACTGCTGGACGCGCCTGACTTCCCTCAACCGATGTATGAAGCACTGCGAGATCTGTCTCAGGACTTTCTGCTTCCCGGGCTGGAACAAGTTCCCGCTAACACAGTCACGCTTCTCGAAACGAATTCGAAGTTCGTCGAGTCTTTTCTTGTCGGCCTAAACGTAGAGATGAACCGCGAGTTTCTGTGGCGCAACTATCCTACCGACCAGCGTGGAACTTTTTTCCGCCAGTTTTGGGACACATCGGCGGGCAGCGGCGAGCGAGACATCAAGCGAATTATCGAGTGGACCGACCAGAGCCGGCTCGGTAACAACGCGAATGCGGGAGACGATCTTGTCTTGCTCATCCGCGGCGAGCTGCTTCGCCGTTATCCAAACTCGGTCATCTATGCAGTTGCTGCGATAAAAAACAGCGCAGGCAAGTTTGATCTCTCGCCGAAACCGGAAGACGAAAAGTACCCGCTGTTTCGAGGCTCGCTCAACCAGGACGTCACCTTCCTCGGATTCGCTTTGAAAAAAGAGGACGCGATCGCGGATCCGGGTTGGTTCTTTGTGATTCAGGAACAACCCACTGAGCCTCGTTTTGGTATGGATGTCGCCGACTTCTCAAAACCGCTCCCCGCTCTCACGACTTGGAACGATTTGAGTTGGCGACATCTGGCAGCCACACCGGATGCGCTCAAGGCGCTCACACACGTTTCAGTCAAAACTCAGCTTGGAAGAATTGATCCCGCAGAGTGGGGAAGAAACTCCGCACATCAGGCTTTCATAACTTTGCAGCGCCCTGTGCGCATCGGAATTCACGCAAGAGACATGCTTGTAAAAGGCTAGGTCATGCAGACTCTACATATCGACATTCCGAACATTCCAGTTACGCCCGACGTCGCAACTCCACTATCTTTCGGTCCTGTTCGTCCCGCGGTGTTGTTACCGGTGCGATTGGAAACGCGATTCTTTACGCTACCCGATTCCAGCTCCGAGCTGCGCGTTCGAGTTTACCCAGACACCGTTCACATCGATTCGCACGAGCCTGAGCTGACAGCAGAAGAGCTGAAGTGGGGCCAGCATTTCTGGGAAGAGACCTGGCGAGCCTCAAGCGATGAAGAGCGCGCTAAGAGCGCGTGGCGACAGCTTGCCGATCGCTTCGATCCCCCGCGAGCCGCGTGGGTCGCACTCGCGTTAAAGCCGCTCAATCCCGACGATCACCCGAAGCAGCCTCTGCCGCCAGACGCGCCGATGACACCGCCGCCAAAACTCCCTACCGTCGCGACAAAAGCTGAAGCGTGGACTCGCGCACCGATGACGCGCACGTTGCCGAATCAATGGATTGTGCTCGGTTACAAGAGCGGCAAGCTGGTTGTGAACGTCAAAGGCACAACGATTCCCGATTCACTCGCGACGGGACCCGATCCAACGGAGGGCGATCCCGTCTCCCCCGATCAACTGGCGATCGACGATGGCATGAAGTGGATGGTCGATTTCGACGCGGCCGAACAAAAAGGAATGGGAATTCGCGTCAAGCTGAGCGCTCAGGATGCGGCCAATGGCTTCGATTTCCTTCTCGTACTAGGCATCAAAGATTCGCAAAGCGCCCCCATTGATGCCGCGCCCAGGGTCGCAGACCTTTTGAATGCTCACCACTATACCGATGGATTGAGTTTCATACGGCAAGGCACCCCTTCGAACAATACTCAGGACGCGCCCTCGGGCTTTAGTTCGAACGATCCGGGTCATGAGTCGAGCTACGCTGCCGAACGCGACGCGGTTCCTTTTCAACAAGGCGACGGATCTAACGGCGACTTGTTAGCCACGGCATTTGGAATGATGAACGCGCCGCCAGTGTTCGCCAACCTGCCGAATGCGACCTCAAAAGAACAACTCGACGCGAAACAAATGAACACTGCGTTGTGGCAGGCAACGATGGGCTACTTCCTGCTACAGATGCTCGGTGTCGGTGGAACCGGCGAAAGCCCGCTCACCGATCCCGACATCGCTTGGGCTCGCAGTCATTTCATCGACTTTGTTCGCGCAAACGGCCCACTTCCTTCGCTAAGAATCGGCAAACAACCCTACGGCATTCTCCCGGTCACCTCGCTCAACGGGTGGAAACCAACCGCCGCCCAGCAAGCTCTCTTCGCTCGCGATGTTGTTCTACAGAATTTCCTGAAAGGCCTTCGAGATGTTTGGCGGCGCAACTGTTTCAAAGTGCCGCGCCTCGGCCGCAGCGCGGACGCGCCTCAGCAATCGGGCATCGAGAAAGACCTCTCCGAAGTCTTCAGCATGGATTCGCTCTCGTCAAACTACGCTGTCCGAAACCTGATGGGTCGACATTATCTCGAACACCTGTGGACCTTTCTGAGCGCCGGCTTCTACACGGATATTTGGGGCGTCGAGCTCGGCGAGCCTCGTCCTGAGCCGGAGCCTTTCACACCCGAAAAGCCGGACCCCGATCTAACGCCAAAACAAAGAGCTGAATTCATTCGCCAGCAACTCCGGC
>DATFWM010000617.1:0-2863 GCA_035259295.1 Blastocatellia bacterium
AAACCCTATTTCCCCAGCGGGCAGACGCTGTACACCTGGTCTTCGGGGACAAGTCACTCGACGCCGCATGTGGCCGGGGCCGCCGCGCTCGTTCGGCAGTTTCTGGTCAACAGAGGCGAGACGCCTACTGCTGCTCTTGTGAAAGCGCTGCTGCTGAACACAACCACGTACATGACCGGCGACCGGGCCAACGGGGATCTTCCACAGGCTCGACAAGGCTGGGGACTGCTGAACCTCGGTCGTGTGTTTGACTCGACCCCAAGGTTTTTCGTAAATCAATCGACTGTCTTGACGCAAAGCGGTCAGGAGTTCGTCATCACCGGCGAAGTGAAAGATCCGACCCAGCCATTTCGAGTGATGCTGGCGTGGACAGACGCGCCGGGTTTTTCAGGAGCGGTTCCGTGGGTGAACGATCTTGACTTGGAGGTGACGATCAACGGGCAAGTCTATCGCGGAAACAACTTCATAGGGCAGGTCTCCCAGCCCGGAGGCGATCCGGACACAAAGAACAACGTCGAAGCCGTGTGGCTTCCAGTTGGGACCGTTGGAACGTTTGTTGTTCGAGTGCGCGCCAGCAACATCGCGGGCGACGGCGTGCCCGGCAATGGTAATCCAACCGATCAAGACTTTGCGCTTGTAGTTTACAACGGCGAAAAGAAAGACGCGCCGGTCGCAGCGATTGAGAGCGTGACACTTGCCGGTGGCTCGGATGCTTACGCAGATCCCGGCGAAACCGTTTCAATGAGACTGAAAGTCGGCGATCTTTCCCCGATTGCCCTAACTGGCGGTCGCGGCACACTAACGACAACCACGACTGGGATTACAATGGTCGCCGGCGCTTCTGATTTTCCGACCATCGCCTCTGGCCAGAACGCCGAAGGCTTGACTCCATTCGCGTTCACGGTTGCCGGGAGCGTCGCGTGCGGCACAACCATCAATTTCGTACTTGACGTTACGAGTCAAGGGTTGTTGTCGCGAGTGCCGTTCAGCGTTCTTGTCGGCAAATCTCAAGCGGCGGAGTTCTTCTCCGACGACGTCGAGTCGGGCGACTCGAAATGGACACACGGGAGCGGTATCGCCAAGAAGAAGAGTCGCGTTGACACCTGGACGATCTCGACCAAGCGAGTCCATTCGGGGACAAGTTCGTGGTTCACGCCTGATCCCGGCACTCAAGTCACCGATGCGCATCTCGATACCTTGCCGATTCAGCTCGCCGCAGGCGCCCGCAATCTTCAATTGGTGTTTTATCACACGTTTGAATTCGAGCGAGGGACGTTCGACGGCGGAGTGCTCGAAATCTCGACTGGCGGGGATTTCGAAGATCTCGGTGAAAAGATAATCAAGGGTCGATACAACTCGGCGATTCGCGATTTCACCAGCAATCCTCTCGCCGGCAGGCCGGGATGGGTCGAAGGACGATTGGGAATGTTTCACCAGGTTATTGTGGATTTGTCGAGCTACGCCGGAAAGACGGTAACGATCAGGTTTCGGATTGGAACCGACTCTAACGGTAAGGGGCTGGGATGGTACATCGACGATGTGAGCTTGCGCGGCGATCGAGTAAGCTGCGCGTCGGTAGGACTGGAGCAGTGAGTCACTTTGCGTCTTTGCGGAGCTTTGCGTTTTTGCGTGAAACGCTCTCTCGATGAGGCGATTTATAGGCGAACTTTTGGTTTAGCCAGCTCGTAACTCAGAGCGACTACTCAGAAAAGGGGAGACCGACATTATGTATTCACTATTCGCTGTAGCAGCCATCATCCTGGACATCTTTGCCATCACCGACGTTATGAAATCCAGTCGCGATACCACCACCAAGGTTGTGCTGATGGCATTGATAATCCTCTTCCCGATCATCGCCGCCGGGCTTTACTTGTTGGTCTTCCGAGACAAAGGCTATTGATCTCCAAGCCGCAAAAGGCCCGCCCCTCCCAGCTCGCACAAGAAACACAAAACGCTCAACATTCTGATTGACTGCGGTATCGATTTGTGCTACTTTATGCATTTCTAGCGCATAGTATGCGCATATGGGATGTTGGAATGCATAGATCGAACAGCAAGCTTCGCCATCAAAAGACCCTCGACATTATAAGCGCGCAACAGATCGCGACTCAGGAAGAGCTCGCTCGCGAGCTCGAGCGCAGCGGATTCCCGGCGACCCAATCCAGCGTCTCGCGCGACATCGTCAAGCTTGGGCTGACCAAGCTGGACGGCTATTATGTGGCGCCCGAAGCGGCGGTGAAAGTCGGAGGACCTGTCATCGACTTAGACACCGCGGGAGATAACATCATCGTCGTAAAAACCGAAGTCGGACTAGCGCAACCTGCGGCACTCACAATCGATCGTGCGCAGATCAACGAGATCGTCGGGACAGTCGCGGGTGACGATACGATTCTGGTAGCGGTCAAGAACGCAGCCGCCGCGCGGTTGGCCATGAAGAAGATCGTCAAGCTTTTTGCGCCGTCTCGCGCCCGTTGACGCCGCGCGCGCGCACGGGAAGCGCGTGCGGCGGTTAATGCGCCGTGGACTCGATAACATTCGGAGAACTATGACAGAAAGAATTGACAAGGTGGTCCTGGCTTATTCAGGAGGGCTTGATACATCCGTCATCCTGCAGTGGCTTATAGAGAGCTACAAGTGCGAAGTGATCTGCTTTGCGGCAGACGTGGGACAGGCTGAAGAACTCGGAGGGCTTGAAGAGAAGGCGCTCGCGACCGGCGCCGCAAAGCTTTACATCGAAGACCTGCGCGAAGAGTTTGTCCGCGACTTCGTGTTCACTGCGCTAAAGGCCAACGCGGTTTATGAAGGCGTGTACTTAATGGGAACTTCGCTGGCTCGTCCGCTCATTGCCAAGAAGCAGATCGAG
>DATFWM010000618.1:0-4282 GCA_035259295.1 Blastocatellia bacterium
CTTCCCGGATCGCGTTCCCGGCGACGAATATCTGAGATGGCTTTCGATTGGCCGGCTCTATCTCGACAGCATTCCCAACGTCCAAGTTTCGTGGCTGACGCAAGGTCTCGACGTTGGCCGGCAAGGATTGCACTACGGCGCGAACGATATGGGAAGCACGATGATTGAAGAGAACGTCATAACGCCGGCGGGAGCTAATCACCGCGCGACGGAAATGATGCTGCGGGAAGCGATTATCGCCGAAGGATTCACTCCGGTTAAGCGCAAAGCAGATTACGTGAGGCTCGAAGATGAGTGATTCACGGCCAAGCTCGGAGCCATCGCCCCTCGGTGATATGCGACCCGATGAGTTTAGAGGCTATGGCCATCGGGTTGTCGATTGGATTGCTGATTACCTCGCTCACCCCGAGCGTTATCCGGTCCTCTCTCAAAACCAACCCGGCGACGTGAAAAACGCTTTGCCTTCTAAAGCTCCTCAAGCGGGAGAGACGATGGAAGCGATGCTTGCTGATCTTGATCGCGTGATTGTTCCGGGGGTTACGCATTGGAACCATCCCGGCTTCTTCGCTTACTTTGCGATCAGCGGTTCCGCGCCAGGAATCCTCGGCGAGATGTTTAGCGCCGCGTTCAATGTGAACGCGATGCTGTGGCGAACATCACCTTCCGCAACCGAGCTTGAGGAAGTAACGATCGACTGGCTGCGCCAGATGCTCGGCTTGTCAAATCAATTCGGCGGAGTCATTTATGACACCGCTTCCATATCAAGCCTGTGCGCGATAGCAGCCGCGCGGGAGGCGGTAGAAGAATTGAATGTCCGCGAGGAAGGGCTCGTCGCTTCGAATTCCCGCCTGCGGTTGTATTGCTCGGAGCAAGCGCACTCGTCGATTGACAAAGCCGCAATCACGCTTGGCATCGGCCAGAACGGTGTTCGCAAGGTCACGACCGACGCTGAGTTCAGAATGGACCCTCGCTCGCTCGCGACAGCAATTGAAGAAGACCGCGCGAATGGATGGCGCCCCTTCTGCGTCGTCGCGACGGTTGGGACCACCTCGACGACCAGCATCGATGCGGTCCCGCAAATCGCGGAGATTTGTCGAGGTGAGAATCTGTGGCTTCATGTCGACGCGGCTTACGCGGGATCGGCGGCGGTCGTACCGGAGATGAAGTGGATTCTCGACGGATGCGAGCACGCAGATTCGATCGTGATGAACCCGCACAAATGGCTGTTCGTTCCGGTTGATCTGAGCGTGCTCTTCTGCAAGCGAATGAACGTGCTTCGTCAAGCATTCAGCCTTGTACCTGAGTACCTGCGCACTGGTGATCCCGACGAGGTCCAGAACTTCATGGATTACGGACCGCAGCTCGGGCGACGCTTCCGCGCGATCAAGCTGTGGTTCGTGATGCGCTATTTCGGAGTTGAGGGGCTTGCAGCTCGAATCCGCGAGCACATAGCCATGGCCCGCGAGTTCGGCGAGTGGGTCGATCAGAGCCCCGATTTCGAGCGGCTGGCTCCGACCCCGTTGAGCGTCGTTTGCTTCAGGGCACATCCGCGCGATCTCGCTTCGAGCGACGGCGAAGCTTATTTCGATGACTTGAACGAGCACTTGATGGAAGAAGTAAACCGCAGAGGCAAGGTCTTTCTGTCGCACACGAAACTAAAAGGCAGGTTCACGCTGCGGCTTGCGATCGGAAACATTCGAACGACTCGTCGGCACGTTAGACTTGCGTGGGACGAGCTGAATGAAGTGCTGAGAAGCAAGTCAGGGTTACCGAACAATCCCCGCAGCGCGAAGCTGTGACAATTGGTCTTCGCCGAAACCCGCCTCGCGCAGAAGCTCGTTGGTGTGTTCGCCAAGCTCTGGAGCTCTGGTCATGTTGCCGGTCGTCGTGTCGCTCATCTTACAAGCCATTCCGAGTTGCTTGAGCTTCGCAGACTCGCCTGCGCTCACCATCTCGCGCGCGCGAGTCTGTCCGTGCCCAAACGCTTCGGTAATTGGAAGCACTGGCTCGCAGCAGCAATCAGCGTCGCCTGTGAACTGGATCCACTCAGTCTGAGTTCGAGACTTGAAGATCGCGCGCACCTCGGCAAACAGATCCTCACGAGCATTCCCTTCATCGAGCTGTCGCGGGATCAAATCCTCGCGGCCAACCTTGCGGCAGAAGTTTGCCCAGAACTTCGGCTCGAGCGCGCCAAGCGTCATAAACTTTCCATCGCTCGTCTCATAGACGTTATAAAAAGGATAAGCGCCCGATAGCACATACTTGTCACCTACACCGAGGTTGTGGCCCGCGAAGTGGCGCGCGGCGGGAATTGGCAACATCGAAAGCATTACGTCGAACATCGAGACATCGACGTACTGACCGCGCCCAGTTCGCGTTCGCGCAAGCAGCGCCGCAAGGATCGCAAAGGCCGCAATCATCCCGCCGGCAAGGTCCGCAACTTGCACTCCCGGAATCACAGGCTTGCCCCGATCGTCAGTTGTCAAGCCAAGGACTCCGGACAGGGCGAGATAGTTTAAATCATGCCCGCTGCGGTCACGGTGCGGTCCGTTCTGACCAAAACCAGTGAGCGAGCAATAGACGATTCGCGGATTGAGTTGAGCAACCTTCGAGTAACCGATGCCAAGGCGATCAACAACTCCTGGGCGAAACTGCTCCAAGACGCAATCGGCTCTGGAAGCCAGTTTCAGGAAGATGTCTCGCCCTTCGGCTTGCTTAAGGTCGAGCGCGATTGATTTCTTGTTGCGATTGACTTGATTGAATACGGCGCTCTGGCCGTCGACGATGGGAGGGCTATGGCGCGTCGGGTCACCAATCTTCGGCTCTTCGACCTTGATCACCTCCGCGCCGAGATCCGCGAGCATCATAGAGGCATACGGACCTGGCAGCATGCGCGAGAGATCAAGTATTCGGATGCCTTCCAGCGCGCGGGTCATTTGATCCTTCGGGGCTGAATGATTTGAGCTCCGCCGAATGCTACACCCGGCGAAAGACAAAGGCAAAAGCAAAGCATGGCCGTATTAGTTCCGATAATTCGATATCGCCACTCACCGTCCGTGGCTTTTTATCAAAACGGTTTCCGCGAGCGACCGTAGTTCATAACAAACCCCATGCCAGGTAATTCGCCGCGTTGTCGCCGATCTTGCGAAGTTGTACAGGAAGATCAAGGACACCAATGGCCATAACAACAAGAACATCCACCAAAGCCGGCCCGCTCGGTCGCGCTCAGCGGAAAGCAACTCTTGAGATGAGCTAAGCCTGAGAGCGCCTTTTAACGATCCAAGTAGGTAAATCACAGCGAGCAGCATGAGAGTCGGAAACATTGGTTTTGCCGCCAGCGCGCCGGAGATTGCCAACCCAAGTCCTCCAAAGAATGTCAGCGCGAATGACGCGTGCGAAATGAATCCTCGCCACCATCTGCCGCCGTCATAGACTCGCGTGATTACGATCTGTCGCGTTGTGAATTCAAGCAGCGAAGGAAAGCTAAAGTTTTGCTTCGACACCACGAGACACCGTGGCACGTAGCTTATGCGAAGCCCAGCCTCCCGGACCGCGCGCGTTAGAACATAATCGTCGCTTGCCGCGCGTTGCCATCGCGCAGCAATCCCGGCCTGCTCGAAGGTCTTCTTCATTATTGCAGTCGAACCGCCCCAGGCAAAATTTCGTCTGTGGTCGCCCAACGTCGTGGCAACACTTCCGTTCCACGCCGACAAGACCGCTGACCAAAACCCGCCAGAGTCCGGCAGATACCAGCGATAACCGGTCGTCGCGCCGACGCCCGCATGATTAAGCGGCGAAACTAAGGCGCGCATCCAATTCGGTTGGACACGTCCGTCCGAGTCAGCGAATACCAGAACCCTAACATCAGAAGTAACGTAATCGAGCGCGCAGAGGAGATTGTTGACTTTCTCGCTGCGACCCTCGCAGTGGCCCGCTATGACCAAACGCGACGTGATATTCGGATTCTCTGACATCACTATCTGAATGGCGGGGCGGGCCGAGTCGTCACTTGATGCAATGGCGAAAGTGACTTCGTACTCAGGATAGTCCTGGCTGAAGAAAGCGCGCAGGTTCTCCTCAAGCGCGCCGTCTACGCCTTTGCAAGGGATAATCAGAGCGGCTCTCGGCGAGAACGTTCCAAGAGGTTGACACATCGAGCGGCGAATGTAAGTGCGATACCGAAATCCTTCAATTAAAGAAACCAATCCCTGGGCGATCATCAAAAAGCCGAGGCTGTAAAAGACATAGATCACTAAGCGACCTGTCGGGCCTCAATTGGGTG
>DATFWM010000619.1:0-2508 GCA_035259295.1 Blastocatellia bacterium
GAGGTTATCTGCGTAGTGGAAGGACCCGCCGACCTGATGGCGATAGAGCGGGCGCGCAGTTTCAACGGCGTTTATCACGTGCTGCACGGTGCGGTCTCACCGCTCGATGGCATCGGTCCCGAGGACATCAAGATCAACGAATTGATTGCGCGCGTCAGTCCGCCGGCACAAGTCCGCGAAGTGATAGTCGCGACCAACGCCACGGTCGAAGGTGAGGCAACCGCCCTCTACATCGCCCGGGTACTTAAACCACTTGGAGTCAAGGCAACACGCTTGGCCCGCGGATTGCCGGCCGGCGGCGACCTTGAGTACAGCGATTCGGCGACCCTGCAGAGCGCCCTAAGCGGCCGTCGCGAACTGTAACTCCGAGAGGACGGATAGACTTCAGCGCATCGCCGATGAAGGCTCGCATGGTCCTGTGCGGGTTTGCCGCAGTGGCGTTCGCTGCCGCCTGTAACTCCAAAGCGCCTGATCCGGTTGAGAAAGGCAGGATGGTGTACATAACCAACTGCGTGGTGTGTCACAATCCCAATCCCAACTTGCCCGGCAGTCAGGGACCTGCGATCGCCGGAGCATCACAAGCCCTCCTTGCGGCGCGAGTGCTTCACCTCAACTATCCGCCGGGCTACACGCCACAGCGAAAAACCCACGCGATGCGCGCATTTCCGCAACTCAAGAATCATATCGCCGACTTGTACGCATTTCTGGCCGCAGCGAAGCAGCCCCCCGACCCCATTCAGACGCCTCTGAAGGGCTCTCTTTCCCAGCATTAGCCAATGTGCAAGATGAAGTCAGGCGGAAACTGACAGAGCCCTTTTTCTGCAAGGATTAAAACACGCCTTAAAAGATCCAGGCCACGCGGACAAAAGCGAATTCGAAGTAGTCGCGCTTATAATGATCGAGTTCCACCACCGGGCCAAATCGAGCGTGCACAGTTCGAAGCCGTGGCGATCCCTAGTCTTTTCTTGTGTAGCGACGCAGCAGGCGCGTAAAATAGTATTTGCCTGTAGTTAGTTGCGGTTTTCGGTCTCCAGCCAACGACCACGTCGTTGCTTAATCCCCGCGGCGGCCCCCGGCGCGGATGCCCGGTGCCAGGCGGAGAGAGGATTACTCACATGGCGTTTGAACTCCCCCAGCTTCCCTACTCGATGGATGCGCTAAAGCCCCATCTGTCTGCCGAAACACTCGAATACCATCACGGGAAACATCACGCAGCTTACGTCAACAACCTGAACAACCTGATTAAGGGCAGTCCCAACGAGAGCAAGTCCCTCGAGGACATCGTTAAGTCCGCGCCGAGCGGCGGGCTGTTCAACAATGCGGCGCAGCATTTCAACCACAGCTTCTACTGGAAGAGCCTCGCACCAAAAGCGGGCGGCGCGCCGAAAGGAGCAATAGCCGACGCGATTAAGTCTGGGTTTGGAAGCTTCGACGAATTCAAAAAGAAGTTCACCGAGGCGGCTACTACCCACTTCGGCAGCGGCTGGGCCTGGCTGGTGCGCAAACCGGACGGGTCGCTTGCGATTGAAGCGACGCATGATGCGGGCACCCCGCTGACTGGCGCGAGCAAACCAATCCTGACCTGCGATGTGTGGGAACACGCGTACTACATCGACTATCGCAACGCGCGTCCACGCTACATCGAAGCATTCTGGAACCTGGCCAACTGGGAATTCGCCAGCGACAACCTCGCCTAGCGCAGTGGCAAGCGGGTAGATTGCGCCGCTTTACCATCCGGAAATCGGGGTGATCGGCGATCTTCGCGCGCTTCTCTTTTCCGAGGTCGTGGCATTAAGATCCGCGGCATGGAAAAACTTGAAGGCAAGATCGCGATCATCACCGGGGGCACGGGTGCCTTGGGCCGTGCTGCGGTTGATCAGTTTCTCACGGCTGGCGCGCGGGTGGCGGTACCCTGGATCGTCGAGCCGGAAGTTCCGCTGTTGCGCGAGCGCCTAGGCAATCGTTTTCCTAACGATCAGCTGATGCTCGCACGCGCCAATATCGGCGACGAGGCGGAGGCCGCGCGGTTTGTCGAAAGCGTCGCCAAACGCTTCGGTCGGATCGATATCCTGACGAACCTGGTAGGCGGCTTTTGGGGCGGAAAGCCCATAAGCGAGACTACCGGCGCAGAATGGCAGGCGATGTTCGACCTGAATCTCAAACCGACCTTCCTCATGTGCCGCGCGGTCGTACCCCTGATGCAGAAGAACAAGTACGGCAGAATTGTCTCGGTTACCTCGCGCAGCGGTCTCACCGGCGCGGGCGATTTCGCAGCCTATGCGGTGGCGAAGGGGGCGATCGCGACTTTCTCCTCGTCGCTGGCCGAGGAACTGCTGGGGGACAATGTACTGGTGAATGCGATTGCGCCCAGCACGATTGACACTGAAGCCAACCGCAAGGCGATGCCAAAAGCCAAGCACGAAAACTGGGTCAAGCCGGAGGACATCGCCGCGACCATCGCGTACCTGTGCTCCGAAGATTGCCGTGTAACTTCCGGTGCAGTGGTCC
>DATFWM010000620.1:0-3727 GCA_035259295.1 Blastocatellia bacterium
GACCACAAGTATCGCGCGGCATCTCTGAGCGGTGTGCTTTCGCGCCGTCGCGAGCAACCGGACGCGACAACGGTGCACGTGGTTCGGGCCGCAGCCAAAGTGTCCAGCAGAAATGTGCGC
Organism: Blastocatellia bacterium; assembly: GCA_035259295.1. GTDB lineage: Bacteria > Acidobacteriota > Blastocatellia > UBA7656 > UBA7656 > Onstottus_A. Next base: position 121 of record DATFWM010000620.1, read on the forward strand.
CGGTCAATCAACATGATCTGCCGTCAGGTTGAGAATCGCCGCGCTGGTCACCGCGCACCGTCCGGTGATGCAGTGATGACCAGCCCATGTCCCATCCTGGTTCTGCAGCTTGAGAATCTTCTCGGTGATCTTCGAATGCCACTCGCTCCAAGCCTTCCCGCCTGAACGCTTCAGGCCTTCGCTGATGTTGAGATAGGAGAAAAACTCCTCTCCGCCAATCGAGCCGTATCCGTCAACGAACTTCGAATCGGAGAGTTTGCGATTGATCTCGGCAATCTCCTTGGCGTTTTTCTTCCGGCTCTCTTCGGTGCGGCTGAGCTGCTCGAGGGCTTGAGCATCCTGATACAACGCTACTCCAGCGGTCGCAGTAACCACTGCCGTCTCGCTAACGACACCAGTTCCCCCTCCAATACTCCCACGTGCCATTGACTCTTGTTGGTTCTTAACGGTGTAGGCGTCCGCACGCCTCAGCGCATCTTGACTTACGACTACGCCTTTCTGCTGGGCCTGGTACAAACTGCGCGAAGCCATCGAGGTTCCAAGCAGCGGCGCCCATCCGCCGCCGACATTCCAACTGCCCTCCTTCGTTTGGTTATGTTCAATCTTGGCAACGCATTTTTCCAACCCGCTTCGAATTCGGGTGTTAAGAACCTTCGCAAAAGCTCCATCCACCTCAGCCAGCAGCATCGATGCGACGAAGGTATCGATGTAAGGTCCAAGCTTTCGCTGAACCTGTGTCTGGTTGCCGTTGGTGATTGACAAACCGTCGGCGGGACTTGCCTCGACTCTTCGCAGAACGAAGTCTACCGCGCGTTCGACGTTGGGCCGGTACTTATCGCCTGCTCGCAGAAGCGCGAGCGCGGCAATTGCGGTGTTGGCGACGTCGTTCCCTGTTGATTCGAGTGACTCACCCTGACGAACATTCGATGGATCGCCTCCGTCCTGTCCCCATCCGCCGTCGGCGCCCTGGACCGAGGCGAGCCACTTGGCGCCTTTTTCTACAGCGACAGCGACAGTCGGGTTGAGCGGAGCTGAAGACTTGGCCTTGCCAGCCTCCTGAGTGCTGACCGACCTGCCCCGATTGTCGGCTTTGTTGCTTTTGTTGCGGTCTGTGTTTTGAGCCCAAATGCCCGCGCCCGTCAGAAGCGCAAGCGAAACGAAAGCTGTAAGGGATTTCACAATTCATCTCCTTTTGCAATGCCAGTTGGCCAATGCCAGGAAAGTTGTCGTATGCACGGTTCTAGGATTCAGAACGCGTTACCTGGTCTAAGGTTGCAACTTATCTGCTTGAGAATGTCCAGAGCTGCAAGGCGGCAGCGGAGGAGGGATTGCACGGACGGGCGCTGGAAGGGATTGATGTTGCCTGGGAGGCTGGTCGATGAACCGATAACTATCAAGAGCTAGCCATTACTTGACAGTGTCGGAACCCGGTAATCATAATGACCGCGCGCTTGAGAAAACGACAAGGAGACCTCTTCGGACCGCATGCCACAACAATCGAAGCTGGACGGACGCCTCGACTCATACATCAAAGACTCGCGCGTTGAATTTGAAAATAAGCTGGCTGAGATCGTCGAAGTTCCGACTGTCAGCATGGACCCGGAACGGAAGGGCGACTGCCGCCGAGGCGCTGAGCTTGTGCGGGAATATCTTCGATCGATCGGTGCGCGCGCAGAGGTTGTTGAGACGCCCGGCAATCCAGTCGTGCTCGGCAGAATCGAAACGGGCGCGAATAATCCGACTCTCACAATCTACAATCACATCGACGTTCAGCCCGCCGATCCTGAAGAATGGCACAAAGCGCCGTTCACATTCTTCAAAGACGGCGACCGCTACGAAGGTCGCGGCACTACGGATGACAAAGGGCCGGCGCTTTCGGCGATGATGGCGGCTCGTTACGCTGCCGAGAATCAGATTCCACTCAACATCAATTTTGTTTGGGAGCTCGAGGAAGAAATCGGCAGCCCGAACTTCGAGCACTTCATCAAGAACAAGCTCAGTGAGCTCCGCACCGATTCCGTTGTGGTCAGCGATACGATTTGGATCTCCCGCAACCGGCCCGCGATACCTTACGGTTTGCGCGGGGCGATGATGCTTACGATGACTCTGGAGACTGGAGCTAAGGACGTACACTCCGGCTTGACTGGCGGCCCTGCTCGCAACCCGATCGGCGAAATCTGCAAAGTCATCTCCGAGTGCTACGACGCTGACACAGGTCGCGTGAAGATAAATGGTTTCCGCAACGGCGTTCGTCCCGCGAGCAAGAAAGAAGTTCGGAGTTTTCTGGATTCAGGATTCACCACGGCAAAATTCAAGGAGGCGCACGAGCTGAAGAGGCTACGTTTCGAAGACGCCGCGCGCGTGCTGAAAGCGATCATGGCCGAGCCTACATTCGAGGTGCACGGCATCACCGGCGGTTATCAAGGCCCGGGGGTCAAGACGATAGTGCCTTATCGGGCTCAGGCAAAGATCAGTTGCCGATTAGTGCCCGATCAGGCGCCTAAGAAAGTCTTCAAGCTCATTCGCGATTTTGTCCGACAGAAGAATCCCGATGTGAAAGTCGAGTTCATCTCCGCGCTTGAGCCTTACATCGGCGAGTTCGATGGGAAATACGCGGAAGCCGCCGCAGAAGCGATGAAGTTTGCGTTTGGCCGCCAGCCGGCGTTCACTCGCGAAGGCGGCTCGATCGGCGCAGTGGTTACGATGAAGAGGTACTTGAAGGCACCAATAACGTTTCTGGGCTTATCGCTGCCCGAGCACGGCTACCACGCGAAGAATGAGAACTTCGATTGGGGAATGGCTTCAGGAGGAATGAAGATGTTTGTTCGTTACTTCGGTCACATCAGTCGACTTTCATCGTGAGCGGCAACCGCCGTCGATAGGCCCCAAGTAAACTCTTTACGGCCAGCCGAAAATGTTTTTCCAGTCGCTTACACGCCTCAAGAGATTTGTTGATAGCGTAGATCGCGAATCAATCATAAAAGCGCTGTCATTGAGTGCGGTGTGCCTTGGCGTGTTGCTGCGCCTTTTATCGTACGCTCACGATCGCGGACTGTGGAATGACGAGGTCGAGCTGACGCGCAACATTGAGGAGCGGTCATACGTGGGCTTGTTGAAGCCGCTAAGCTATGACCAGACGGCGCCCATCGGATTCTTGTTCCTTGAGAGATTGGCGATTCAGCTCCTTGGCGACAACGAGTACTCGTTGCGACTGCTGCCGCTTCTGGCTGGACTGCTGTCGTTGTTGCTTTTCTTCCGCTTTGCAAGGTTATATCTTCGTCCCTCAGCCGCGTTGGTTGCCATCTTTCTTTTTTCTGTTGCTGGAAAATTGGTCTATTACTCGGCGGAGGCCAAACAGTATTCAGGCGATGTTGCTGTAGCTCTGATGGTGATGCTTTTTTCCATAAAGCTGTGGTGCGAAAGAGTAACGGTAAGACAGTTTGTAACGTTCGGAATGCTTGGCGCGACCGCCATTTGGTTTTCGCATCCTGCCGTCTTCATCTTGGCAGGTGTCGGAACGATTCTAATTCTGCGCAATGTCTTAAGAAAACACTGGACAAACGCGGCAGGTTTTTCAATAGTCGCGCTGATGTGGGCGGCGAGTTTT
>DATFWM010000621.1:0-2970 GCA_035259295.1 Blastocatellia bacterium
CGGGCTTGCACTGAATGGAAACTGGAAACCTCATCAACTCATCACCGCCGCATTCTTGCACGTCGGTCTCATTCACTTGTTGAGCAATCTGTTATTCTTCTTCGCCGTCGCGTTCAGCCTCGAAGACCTGTGGGGCCGGGGTATCTTCCTCGGGTTCTACCTGCTTGGCGCTGCGGTGTCGTGTCTTCCAGACATCGTTCATCCGGGTGTGGTTCCTTCTGTCGGGGCATCTGGCGCCATTTCAGCAGTTGCGGGCGCCTTTCTGCTTCGCTTGCCGAAGACGAAGATCAAACTTCTGTGTCTGCACTTCTGGTGGATCCGATTGCTCTTTGGAAAGAAGCCGATAGTCGTGATGGTTCCCGGATATATCTATCTGGGCTCGTACTATATCGCGCAGATCGTGTTGTGGTACCTCGATAAGAAAGCGGGCTACGTTGGAAGAGTCGGTTATTCTGTTCACATTGCCGGTTGCCTCTTCGGATTGAGCTTCGCGGGATTGATGAAGCTCGCACGGATTGAGGAAAATTACATTCACCCAAAGATCGAAGCGAAGATTTCTTTTTCGGCCGCGCCCGCGGTAACACAGGCGCTCGAGGCGATGGATCGAGGCGATACGCTGTTAGCCGAAAGGAAGTTGAGAGCGCATCTTGCCAAGCAGCCCGACGACACGAACGCGTTGCTGGCGGCGATTCAGGTGTATGAGAGAACGTCGAACTTCGATCAACTGAACGCGATGTATGGCCGGCTGATCCGACATCACCTGGCGCGGGACGACAAAGAAGCGGCGCTGTACGCTTACGACAGCCTTCTCACCGCGTTTCCCGACGACAACGTCGCGCCGCGGATTGCGGCTCGCGATTGGATCGTGGTCTGCGACTACCTGCGCGAGTCGGAGATGAACCGGGAGGCGGCGGTCGAGTACGAACGCCTGGTGAACGCTTGTGGCGACGATCCGTTGGCGCTACGCGCGGCGATTTACGGAGGCGAGGCGGCGCTCGCGGCGAATGATGTAGACCGCGCTCTAAGGCTATTCCAAAAAGCCGGGGCGATGAACGCGCCCGAACAGCTCGGGGTGCGCGCTCGCGCAGGTATCGAAAAGTGCAATCGAATTCTGTCGCAGCGGCCAAACTGGGGCAAGAAGCCGGCGGCGAAGCCGGCGCCCAAGCTCGCCTTCTAATTTATTGTTTCTTTCGAGGATCGAGCGGCGTTGGTGGCATCCACGACTCGCAGGCTAAGAGCGGCGCCCAAAATTCTTCCTCCACCGACCCCGTGTCGGTGGAATCGCGATTGGTAGCTAAACGCAGCCGCTGCACAGGGACTATTTAGCCTCCAGTCGTGCCTCCACCGACGCGGGGTCGGTGGAGGGCTAACATCTTGCGCGCAGTTGTGTAGCTGAACAATCTCCAAATCACCAACGCAAGGTTGGTGGAGAAGGGAGTTGAGTTTCTCAGCACCGTGCTGAGTTAATCTGCCCCTTAAGATACACGCTGGCGTGGGTCGAGCTTCTCGCGCAGGCCGTCGCCGATGAAGTTGAATCCAAACACGGCCAAAAAGATCATCTTGTTCCACGAAGGGATGGGCTCCAGCACGCCCAACCCGTCGGAAGCTCGCGCTCCCCTTGGCGCCGTCGCGTTTCATTTCGCGCTGCTTATTGCGCGCACTCTCCTGGTTGCGGTTGAAGCTCGCGAAGCGTGGTTGCAAATACTCGATTTCGGCTGTTGGGTGCAAGCAAGTTTCTTCAGCATTTCAATCTCGCGTTGTTGGTTTTGAATTTGGGCCTGTTGCTCTTTGACGGCGTTGAGCAAGACGACCGCGACGCGGTCGTATTTCACGCCCATGATTTCGCCTTTAGAGTCGCGTGTGGTGAGCAGCGGTTCGACTTCGGCGACCTCTTCGGCGATCAATCCCATGTCCGGCGCCCACCCTTGCTTCCAATTAAATGAGACAGGGCGCAGGCGGCGAATCAAATCGAGTCCCGGCAAGTAATTATTGACATTCTCTTTGTAGCGGATGCTGGAAAGACACTGAGAGATCACGGCAGTGGCGGAGTCCCAGCAAATCGGAATAGGGAGTGCTGCCACGGTTTGGGGATTAATCTGAATCGAGCCGCTGAGCCGCCAAACTTGCCGCCGAAGAAATTGAAGCCGCCCGAATCCAGCGACATCCCGAACATCGTCGTGCTCGTGTTCGTGTCGTGAATGCACCCGACGATCGAGCCTTTGGGTGCGATGCCCTGCGGAATTGTGCTGAGATGTCCGGGCGCTTGCACAGGTGAAAACCTTCGGCGGTTAGCACATATCCATAGAAGTTGTTCGCACTATCGGTGCAGGTGCCGACAATGTCACCGCGGTTGTTAATGCCGCGCGCATCAGTGCCGGTCGTGCAGACCGGGTTGGGATAATCAATCGAAGCGAACGAGCTTGTCACACGGTTGTAAAAAAAATCCGTGAAGGTTTTTACTGGCGTCTTGATTGAAGCCAACAATATTCCACGAGTTGTTGATGCCAAAAGCTGAAGTTAGCACAGCGCCGGGTAATCGATGCTGGTGTATGCTTTGTCCTCATATGGTTTGGGAACGAAGCCGTCATCAACCAGCGCCCCCACCCTTCCGATCGGACGGAAGAACCAGCGCATATCCATGTCATCGTCCATTTGATCCTTCCCGGTAGCCCGCAACTGAAACGATGGACATGCGAGTGCCAGAAGCACTGCGACAAGACTTACGAACGCACAGATACTTTTCCTGGTTCGGTTACTGCGTTTCACCGTTGTTTGCGTTACTATGTCCGTTCTAACTATGTTTTTCATACCTCCTATCATCTTCGTTAAAAATTCGAGGTACCCTGGTTCTTCTTCCAGATATTGTCGACCGGCAAATCGTCGAACAGATTGAAAGTTAGACAAGGCGCAAGTCCTGAAAGGTTATTGCCTGTCGCGTCATTCTTGAGCACGATGTTATCTTGTGCAGCA
>DATFWM010000622.1:0-3076 GCA_035259295.1 Blastocatellia bacterium
AAACGCATCGATCGCCTGACCCGCGTTGACGTTAGCGAATTGATTGTTTGGAGTGTGAACGTTGCGTTTTTGAACGAAAAGCGGACTGCCCGACAACCGAAACTGAGGCGGTATCTTGCCGTGGGTGGCTCCGGCCGCCGAGTAGTTCCAATACGGCAAAGTAAAGTTTGGCTTACCGCTCACTTTGCGAATGATACGCTCGAAAAAGTAAACGTACATTCGGTGCCAGGGAAGAAACCACGGCTCGTTCGCCGCATTGAAGTGGGCCTGGCAAGTGTTCCACACAGCTTGAGCCATCGGTTTGAATGGACTCGGGTTAGGGTAAATGCTATTGATTTCTGAGGCCTTTCCGGGTGGTTGCTTCACCGCGTGGGTATACCATTGAAAGACCCACCACAACGGATCGCCGGTTGGGATTGAAGTCATCATCGTGCCAACAGCGGTCTTGTAGATCGCCAACATCGTTTTGCCCTGTAGGCTGTAAGCGTTGTAGCGAATTTTCGGTGTCTGCGCGGACCCATACTTCTCAAACCAAACGGAGAACGGGATTGCAGTCAACGCGCCGACGAATGTTCGACGAGAGATGTTTGACATAATCTTTTCTCCTTTTGCGTTCGGGACCTTCCCGTCCCTGAATGTGCGGCGTGATTTTGACAACTGAAATCGGCGATTAGCATATCACCATCAGAAAGCTTGTCAAGCGAGAAACTCAAATGGATAAGCTGATGGGAGTTGTTAGGGAAACCAGTGGGACTGGACAAAAGTTACGGATTACTCAGAGATCACCCAGGGACCAGGAGCTCAACTGACTTTGCTTTCAGGCGCTGGCCGCGAGGGCATCTTGATTCAACGTTCGATTATCTCGATCCGGCCTATTCGCGCCTTTGCCGCTGCGTTCGGCGTGCCTCCAGGCTTAATCGTTACCGATGTGTCTTCGGTCAGAAGGTTCTTGGAATTCAGGCGCCTGACAATTTCAGTGATGTCGAAACTGAAGAAGCGCGGGTCCTTGGAGTCTGGAACCGAGCCTTCGAGCCTTACCGCGTTAAAGAAAGTAATAACACCAACATTATTTGGGCTGTTTGTGTCCGCCTGAGCGCCAGTGGGCAGATCGAAAAACACTTGATAGGGAACACCGGGCTGTTCGGCGGCATTCAGTTCGCCAATAACAAGGTAGACACGGCGGCCCGCTAGCGACTTCAGCCTACTCGCCGGCGCAACATCCGACACGCCCTTAAGGCTCACACGGGTCTGTTCGCCGCCGAGTGACAGCGGGCCTGCAGCGACTGCAATCACCCTTTCTTGTTGACTCTCCGGGTTCGGCACTTCTGCTCGACTTGCCGTCTCGACATTTTGAGGAGGACTCTGTCCTCCAGACAACACGCGCGAAAGTATGAAGCCACACCCTAAGACTACAAACCCAGCGGCGAGTAGCACGACTCGATTTACTTTCATAACAGGATCTCCTCGATACCCTACGAGTTCATGTTAAGCCCCGCTTGAGACCTTTGGCAATATGCCAGGTTATCCGTCCTCCTTAAGCGCCCTCAAATATGTTATCAAAAAGCTCACTGAGATCTGCGACCGAAACCACCAAAGCTTCGGCCTCCGCCGAAATCATTGCGTGACTCCATCGGCTTTAGACCAAGCACGCCTCTGACCATCGCCAGCTTCGCGAGGATCCTCGGCTCAGTGAGCTGAAACCTGTCCGCCATCGACTGTGCTCGCTCGAAATCCTTCTTCGCGAGCTCCGCCAGCTCCGCTCCGTAACGCGTAACGATTCCCGCCAACTGGCTGGTGTTTTGCAGCGGCAACTCGCCGTCCCGAAACAAGTTCACCTCAAAACCGCTCAGCGTCGCCGCGGACGACAGAAGGTCGTTGAGTTGATTGATTCCAGGCTCGAGCGTGTCAAATGCGCGCGCCGGATCCAGATCAGCCACCGCATCGGCGACGTCCAGTTGCAACTCCAATTGAGAGTAGTTCGTTGCGCGACGCGCGACCATGCTGCGCGCTTCATCATAAAGCTGCAGCGCAAGCTTAGGGCTGTCGCCTTCAAGCTGCTCGGCGAACTGCAACAGCATTGACAGCCGTTCCTCATCAGACTTGGCCGTTGCGATCGTCTTTCGTATTTCGTCCATCTTGTCGCCCGACGCCGAGCGCACGCTTTGCTTGAGATCCGCCGCGCGCAGGACATTGTTGCGCGCCGTCTCATCGAGGTGTTGGTTGGCTATTTCACGCGCGCGATCTGCATTACCTTCGTCGAGAGCCTTCATCGCGGCTTGCTGATAGATTCTGGATTGCATCCCGGCAGGAGCCGATGCCGCAGCAGTCATCAGGCTCTCGGATGTTCCTTGTTGGATCAGGCTTTGAAACTGGCCGAACCTCCCGCGCTGATCATTATCCATTCCCATCTGCGTAAGCTTCGTGCGCAGGGCAAGGCTCCGTTCGGGCAAAGTCGCGTCGACTTGCTCAAGCATTGTCTGCAAGCCCGACAGCAACGCTCGCGCGTTTGCTTGCGCGAGATCTGCCGCGTTCGGGGGAGCAGCCGGGGCGGCGGTGCGAGGACCGGCGGGCCCTCCACGAAACCCACCGGGTCCGCGCAGCGCGTTGCTCGCGGTCTGTGGTGTAGCTCTCAGCGCGGCCGTGATTGTGGCGGCCATCAGATCGCGAAAGGAAGACTGGCTTAGCACCTGATCGGGATTGACCGGTGCAGGTTGGGCGGCGCTCGGTTTCTTGTCAGGGCGCGGTCCCGCTCTGAGTATGTTCAGAGACAAGCGAGCAGCGTCTTGCTTGGCGAGCAGCTCTTCTGGTTGTAGCTGGCTGACCAGCTTTTCGGCAAGCTTCGTCGCGGATTCGGCGTCCTTCTGCTGAACCTGAGACAAGACCCGCTGGATCGATGCCGGATATTCGCCTTTGTCGAGCCATTCTTGCGCGTTCTTCATTGCGGTCTTAGGGTCATTCGCTGCGATCGCTGCAACCAGGTTTTGTTCAAGATTGTCCGGAACGTCGGGCCGTCCCATCCCAGGATCATTGGTTTGAAGAGGCGCCGGCATGCTTTGCAACAATGAATATGCGAGAG
>DATFWM010000623.1:0-3545 GCA_035259295.1 Blastocatellia bacterium
TCGCGCAAATGCTGCTCGATCCCGACGAGATAAGCGCCGAAGTCACGCCGCTCTCGCGCAGAATCGCCGCGGCTTTGTCCACGGCGTAACCTTTGGCGATGCCACCAAGATCCAGTTCTACTCCTTCGCGATCGAAGCGAATCGTGCGGGATTGTTGATTTAGTTTCACGTGCTTTGAACCGACGCGCGCGACTACCGACGAAAGCTCGCTTGCGTCGGGCACTCGGCCGTTATCGTTGAAGAATCCCCACGCTCTCATTAGCGGCCCGACGGTTATATCAAATGCTCCGCCGGTCTCGCGTGTGTAGTCGAGCGAGAGCTTCAGCAGATCGAACAACCCCTTTTCAACTATCACGTCTTCGCGCGCGGCATTCCGATTGATGTACGTCAGCTCGCTATTTTCAGAGTAGTTGCTCATCTGACGATCGAGCCGATCGATCTCTTCGAACGCGGCCTCAGCGGCTTCGGCGAGTCGAGCGCGGTCCGGCCCGTACCCGATGATCTCGAACTTCGTCCACATCAAGCGACGCGCTTCTTGATACATTACCGGCTGGGCCTGGCGCGCGGGTGTTTCAAAGGTTGTAGCGCAGGCTAGCAGCGCGATTATCGAAATAAATATTGCGCTAATTTTTCTGCTCATCGGTTCGTTGTGCTACGTGACATCGCTCGACGATCTCGAGAATCTACCGACAAAGCCTCCACCGGCGCGCAGCTCGATGGTTAAAACATCACGGCGTGTAACGACATTCCGTGCAATATCCACGGCCGCCGCGTCGTCACGCACATCTCGAACTGCCATCGCCTGATACTTGGAGCTTGCGAGAAATGAAAGCGGAACCTTTATCGTCTTGGCGGTCGGGCCGTTCATAATCGTCAGAAACCAATTCTCGCCACTCCTGCGAGCAAACGTAGCTAGTTCTCCGATCTCGCAAAACGATAGAGCAATCGTCTCGTCCCAGACGCTGGGGATGCTCTTGATCATATCGACCGCAGGGTTTTCGAGAATGTTTTTCGGATGCGCGCCATAGATCAGAACCGGAGAGGTGAAAATCGCAGCGCTTGCAATTTGGTGCGCCCACGAAGTCTCGCGGCGTCGCTCGCCGAAGATCATAGGCGTGTAATCGGCGTGGCCCGCAAGCAATCGCGTGAATGGAAGAGTCGTGTCGTGCGCCGCTCGCGTTTGCATGTTTCGATATTCAAGCCCGCGAATCGCCTCGCGAGTCATTTCATTAGGCCAAATTCGCGATTCGCCGGCCGGCTTGTTCGCGCCGTGGAAGTCAACCATTATCTTGTGACGCGCGGCTTCTTCGAGAAGGGCTTGATAAAGATCGATTATCTCCTTGGCTTCGTGATCGAAGAAGTCGATCTTTGCTCCGACCACTCCAAGCTCATGGAGCAGTTTGAAGAACTTCACGCGAGATTCCGGAGTTCTGAGGTCTTTGCTGTGTTTCCAGAACCATATCCCGACCCTCTGCCGGCGCGAGTAGTCCACGAGCTCTCGCATTTGATCCTCAGTCCACTTTTGCCAGAACCCCTCCACGACGTTGTATTCAAAACCCAACTCTGAAGCGAGCCTCGAGAAGTTCTTCATCTCTTCAAGCGTGTTCTCTCCGCCGTCGAGGTACTTCCACACGGCGCGACCAGGCGTGAGCCATTCGGTCTTGGCTCCGGCCGGAAACAGTTTTTTGTCCGGTGGCGGAGAGAGACTGGTGATGATGTCACAATTCACCAGCGTGTTTAAGTCACGTCCCACCATTACAACTCTCCAAGGAGTTGTGACAGTTCCGCTGATCGCGGCCGGTTTGGCGAGACGTTCCTGATCACCGGCGTATCTTAATCTGAAGGGATAACTGACGGGAAGCACGTGGCCCAATCGCGTCGTGAATCCACTTCGCCCATCGGCTTGCAGCCCCATGCCGCTGTAGTTCATCAAGGCGGCTTCCGTGATAGCGGCGTATCCGGCGCCGGGCAGCTTAACCGTTAACGGTGGAGCTGCCCATTCGCTGTCGCGAACATCCGCAATGTTCTTTCTTGCATGAATGCCTTCATAGTGTCCTTCGAAGTCGTGGAACCAGACCGTGCTTTCTGCCGGAATGACAAAGCGCGTCGATTCATTGGGTATTCTGGGCCCGCCGTTTCCCGGCACGATATAACGAAAAGCAATCCCATCGTTAAACGCCCGAAGCTCTAGTATGAAGCTCGTCATGCTTTCTACATGCCTGACTGAGATTTTGGCGCCTTTAGAACGGCTGACGGCTTCCGCGTGAACGCCGCGCACCGCATATCGGTCGTTCGCTTCATAGCGTTCTACTCTGACTATCTGTGAGCCGCGGCAAAGATCAATCTCGTCAACGATCATTCCCATCGCGCCCGGCTCGACTACTGCCTCATGATTAAACGTCACGCGGTAGTGCAGTCGCCCCTGGTCCCGAAGAAACACTTCAAGCGACAAGTTCCCGTCAGGACTTGTGACTTTGACTTCGCTGGCGCTTGATCGACTCGTCGCGCAAGCAAGGCTTTGATTTCTCGAAGGGAGAGTCGCCACAATCAGCGGCGTTACAATGCCTGTAGACAGAAATGCGCGGCGAGACAAGCAACTCGGCTCGAGATTATTGTTGCCCTTAGCCATTAATTCACTCGACGCGAGGAGCACAGCATTAGCCAGCGCTTGACCTCCGTTGAGCAATGTCAAGCTGCGGCCGAGTACAACTTTTCATCATTGTTACCGGTAGCATCCTACTTGCGCTCGTTTACAAAATCAAGGCGCAATCCTGGCTGTCCAGCCGCGCTTCCGCCAGCCTGAACTTGAGCTTCTCAGAGTTAATGTTCAGACTTCAGCGCCCAGCTTGTCTTTTTCGTTGATTTGCAGTCAGAAGCTTGAACTCTAACCGAAGAAGGGAATCATTTCGAGTCTCCCGATTGCGCTTGTCAGCGGTTCCACTGTTCGCTAGTCTAAAGCCAGATGAAGATAGTCGTTATCGGGTACGGCAGGGTCGGATCGCGCACAGTCACGGCTCTTCTTGAGCGAGGCCACCAAATCACCGTCATCGACAAAGAGGCCAGTCGTCTTGGCAGGGCTTCCAACCTCGAGGGTGTCGATTTAATTCAAGGCAACGGCATAGATGTGGACATACAGCGAGATGCCGGCATCGGTGAAGCTGACATCCTGCTTGCCGTGACCCGGGACGATAATGTGAATCTTATGGCTGCGCAAGTGGCGCGTAGTCACTTTCATGTCCCGCGCGCCATCGCGCGTGTGTATGAGCCGAGTCACGCGGAAGCGACGCAGGAAGATCCGCAGTTGATTGTAGTCTGTCCCACGCTCCTGGCTGTGACGATGATCGTTGAGCAAGTGGACATCGCGAGCGATCAACCTGTCGCACAGCGAATGCCGCCGGAGTCGTTCAAGCCTCAGCTTCGACCGCGCTACAACGCCACCGATGAGTCGCGTTACATCTTGATCTCAGGAGGCGGCAAGGTTGGTGTGAACCTCGCGCGCGAGCTGTACGAGAGCGGGCACGAAGTGGCGCTGATTGAACGCGACC
>DATFWM010000624.1:0-5584 GCA_035259295.1 Blastocatellia bacterium
TTTCACCGTCTTTGATCGAAGTGATGCGGCGAATGTCCACGCGGACTGAAGAATAGAATTTCAAAGCGCGGCCGCCGGTAGTCGTCTCCGGCGATCCGAACATGACGCCTATCTTCTCGCGAATTTGATTGATAAAGATCAAACAGGTATTCGAGCGGCCGACAACCGCCGTGAGTTTGCGCAGCGCCTGGGACATCAACCGCGCCTGCAATCCGGGTAAGCTGTCGCCCATATCGCCTTCGAGTTCGGCTCGTGGGGTGAGCGCCGCGACCGAGTCAATCACCAGCACATCAAGGGCGTTCGAGCGCACGAGCGATTCGGTGATCTCGAGCGCCTGCTCGCCCGAATCGGGTTGCGAGATGAACAAATCGTTGATGCTGACACCGAGTTTTTCGGCGTACCCCGCATCGAGCGCGTGTTCGGCGTCAACATAAGCCGCGATGCCCCCGGCTCTCTGCGCTTCGGCGACGACGTGCAGCGCGAGCGTGGTTTTGCCGGAGCTTTCAGGGCCGAAGATTTCGATCACGCGTCCTCGCGGGAGACCGCCGACTCCGATGGCCGCGTCAATCCCGATGCTGGAAGTCGAGACCACGGGTATTTCGTCCACCTTTTGGTCGCCCAACCGCATGATCGCGCCCTTTCCGAACTGCTTTTCGATATTGAGTAGCGCCGCTTCGACAGCTTTTGTCTTCTCGTTCTTTTCGATTGCCATAACGTTTCACTCTTCCTGTTTCTGACCGGCTCTGGAATGAGCCGGTAATAATTGTAGATCGCCTTTGATCGCGGCCCGCTGCCGGACCCGGATCGCATCTGATCGGGTCGGCGACGCTTTCAGGCAGGACTGTTCGTTAGGGCATTGCGCCCCTTGAGTTGCACCACTGTTGTCAACCAAAGATGTGGACAAAGATATGGGTTGTTCGACGATTGTAGTATTTCATTTATCGTTCGGGCTGAACGGCGGGGATTATAGCATGAATCTGGTACAGTACGGGAAGCGGTAGCGACCCGGTGCTGACGGATGGATCATCTTCGCCAGCACCGGGTCGCTACCGCTTCCCGTACTGCACCAAATTACTTCCGCGGAGACTTTCGCAACTGCGCGGGTGAAATAGAGAATGCGTCCAGATCTCGCCAGAGCAGTTCGACAAAGCGCACCTCGTTCACTTTAGACTTTCGTCGCGTAAAGATGTTCGCCAGACCGAGCGCCGGAGGCGTAGGGAGTTTATCGCCGGCGCGAGCCTGAACAGCGGTGCGGTAATCGGCCTCTCGTGGATTGATTTCGTATGCCGCGCGAAAATGTTCGCGGGCCTCGGCCGTTCGATTCTCTTGCCAACAGATGAACCCGAGGATGTAAAGAGCCGCATCGAAATCCGGATCGAGCCGGACGGCTTTTTGCATATGCTTCAAAGCCTGTTCAGCTCTTCCCTGCTCCCAATAGGCGCGGCCGACGAGATAATGCATCTCTGGAGTCGGATTGAGCGCGAGCGCGCGTTTCAAATGCGTGAGCGCTGCGTCGAAATTACCTTCGCGGGCGAGCAGCCGTCCCAAGCCGAAATGAGCGGCGAACGATGTTTGATCGAGACTGAGCGCGCGCTGCAGATGAACTTTGGCCGACTCCGTTTCGCCTTCATCGCCGCTGAGCAAACCCATTAACAGGCGCGCGCCGAAGTGCTCGCTTTGTTCATCGAGCGCCCGGCGCAGGTAAACGGCCGATTCGAGCGATTTGCCGAGGTGAAAATAATACTCGCCAATGGTGAAGCTGAGCTCAGCATTGCGTTCATCGAGCAGGAGAGCATTTTCGAGCATGCGCAAACCCCGGCGGGTGCGCCCCTCGCTGATGAGCAATGTGCCCTCTTCAACCAGGTCGCTGAAATCCTCGCGCAGGGTGCCGCGATAAGCCGAGATGATCTGCTCACAGCGTTCGTCCAATCGTTCGCGCTCGACGGTCTCTTCGTAATGGCGCGCGACGCGATTCCGCCAGCGTTGCTCGAGCTCATCGGGGTTGACCGCGCGCATCTCCGTCAGGATTTCGGTCAGGGCCTCGAGCATCATATGGTCGTAGAAGCTGCCCGTGGCCTGCTGTTGCGCCAGATCGAGCAGTTGTTCGAAGCGTTCATTGGAGCGCGCGATGGCCGATTCGAGCGCGCTAATCCGCTCGAGCAGATGTTCTTCCAGGGTGTTCTCGATCGAATCCGCAGGCGAAATGCCGTAAGGCCGCGAAATCAACAGTAGCGGCGTGCCGCACTCTTCGCAAAGATCGGCGTCAGTCAGATTCGCTTTCTTGCAACGTTGGCAAAAAATCATAACTAGTTGAAAGTTGATCGAGTGTAGAGCGAAATGTCTTCGCTCACTTAATTATTACTATCAACTCCCCATTCTTTCCAGATTATCTTTCGACGGCCAATGCAACTGCATTGCCGCCTCCGAGGCACAAACTTGCAATGCCGCGGTTGGCGTTGCGTTTAACCATCTCGTGTAGCAAGGTCACGAGCACCCTTGCGCCCGAAGCGCCAATGGGATGTCCAAGCGCGACCGCGCCGCCGTTAACGTTGACGCGAGCCAGATCGAGATCGAGCTCACGGATCAGCGCGACAGCCTGCGACGAAAATGCTTCATTCAATTCAAAAAGATCGACATCCCTCAGATTCCAGCCGGCCTTAACAGAAACTTTCTTCACGGCATCGACCGGAGCCATCATAACCATCTTCGGCTCGACGCCCGATGTCGCCTGCGCGACGATACGAGCGATCGGCGATCGACCGAGTCTTGAAGCGGTGTCGATCGACGTGAGGACCAAGGCGGCCGCACCGTCATTGATGGTCGATGCATTGCCAGCCGTCACAGTGCCATCAGCGCGAAAGGCGGGTTTGAGCTTCCCGAGCGATTCGGGCGATGAATCCTCCCGCGGGCCTTCATCGGTATCGAAAATAATGGGCGGCCCCTTTCGCTCGGGAATCTCGACCGGGCAGATCTCATCTTTAAATCTGCCGGATTTGATCGCAGCGACGGCTTTCCGTTGCGAATCGAGCGCGTACTGGTCCTGGCTCTCACGTGTGATTTTATATTTTTCGGCGACGACTTCTCCTGTTTCTCCCATATGCCAATGATCGAAAGCGCACCAGAGCCCGTCGTGAACCATAGAGTCTATCACCTCACCATTGCCCATCCGGTAACCATCGCGAGCTTTCGTCAGCAAGTAAGGAGCATTGCTCATCGATTCCATCCCGCCCGCGACGATGATCTCATTGTCGCCAAGCGCTATTGACTGGCTGGCGAGCATCACCGATTTCAATCCTGAACCACAAACTTGATTGACGGTGAAGGCGGCGACCTTGTCAGGAATCCCCGCATGTAATGCGGCTTGCCTGGCGGGATTTTGCCCAAGCCCGGCTCCGAGTACGCATCCCATTATCACTTCGTCAATCTGCGCCGGGTCGAGGCCGGCGCGCTCGATCGCGGCACGAATGACAATCGTGCCGAGCTGCGGCGAGCTGAACGGCTTTAACGCCCCTTGGAATCTTCCGATCGCCGTTCGCGTAGCGCTGATGAAAACTGTCTCGTTCATCCCCTGGAGCATAACCGGATGGTCTCTCGATTAAATCAAATCCGACGATGATTCGCCATGTCGGGTTGGATTATAACGGCTCACAAGTGCGAGTCAAACGGATGCTGTACTCGTCTCCGACGGCATCGGCGAAAGCTGGCAGCTTGTCCCCAATGAGTGGTATGATTGTGGACTTACCCCCTATCAGCGAGAGATTCCTTATGACGGTATTTCTAGTGATTGCGCTCCTGTTCTATCTAGCGGGCGCATTCTATTCAATCATCCTCTTCGCGATGAAGTCCGATCAATTCGGCCGGGCCCTGGTCACAATGATCGGCGCCGGCTTTGCCGCACACACAACAGCGATTATCACGGGATGGTCGCAAATTGGTCATTTCCCAATTATCAGTCCGAAAGAAGTGAGTTCGTTCATCGCCTGGGCGATTGTGGCCTACTATCTGATCTTCAGTTTTCGTTACCATGCTCGAGCCTTGCCCGCATTCGTTCTGCCGGTGGTTTTCCTCTTCACACTTGCGTCGGTACTGATTCCCAATTCCATGGACGCGGTGCCGTACATACTGGAAGGCGCGATCACGGCCAACACTTTTACTGAGATCATCTTTCCCGTTCACGTCACACTCGTAATTTTTTCATACGCAGCGTTCATCGTCACGTTTGTCTGCGGGGTGATGTACTTGATTCAGGAGCACGAGTTAAAAGCCAAGAACTTCGGCGCAGTGTTCGATCGCCTGCCTGCGCTCAATACTTGCGACGAAATGGGGCACCGGTCGGTCACGTTGGGGTTTGTCTTGCTGACACTGGGTATGGTGACGGGCATCTTCTGGAACAACCAGCGCGATGGACGTTACTGGCACAACGATCCGAAAGAAGTCATGGCCCTGGTGACATGGATCATTTATTTGTTTCTGATGCACTATCGATTGACTGCCGGCTGGCGAGGACGCCGTGTCGCCTGGTTGTCAATTGCGGGGTTCATTGTCGTGATGTTGACCTGGCTCGGCGCGCGCGCGCTGGGCGGATATCACGTTTTTGAGTGATCGTAGAGGACGAATGTCTATCGTTCTGATCGGATTAAGTCATAAAACAGCACCTGTGGAAGTGCGTGAGCGTTTGGCATTTGCCGAATCACGCATCATCGAAGCGCATCGAACGTTGGTTGACCGCCACACAATCAGCGAGAGCGTGATCGTCTCCACTTGCAACCGGGTCGAGGTCATCGCCGCAACCACAGACAAGAATACGCCTGAAAAGGCGATCTCTCATCTGTACGATTTTCTTCATCGTTTTCAGAATTGCGAAAAGGCCACACTCGATAAACACTGCTACCACCACGCCGATACTGCGGCTGTGAAACATATTTTCCGTGTGACATCCTCGCTCGATTCAATGGTCGTCGGCGAACCACAAATCACGGGACAGGTCAAAGAGGCATTCAGCCGCGCACAAGACCTCGGAAGTGTTGGCCACACGCTAACTCGCCTGATGAACCGCGCCTTCGCCGTGGCCAAGCGGATCAGAAATGAAACCGGCATCGGAACGAGCGCCGTTTCAATCAGCTTTGTCGCGGTCGAACTGGCGAGAAAAGTCTTCGAAGAATTGAAAGGGATCAACGTCATGCTTGTCGGCGCGGGCGAGATGGCCGAGCTGGCAGCCAAGCACCTGCTCAATTACGGCGCGGGCCGCATTCTGATTGTCAACCGAACTTTCGAACATGCGGTCAAGCTTGCTGCAGAGATGAATGGCGAGGCGGTCCGATTCGAAGATTTCGAGAAACGATTGCCGGAGATAGAAATTTTGATCTGCTCAACCGGCGCCCCTACTTATCTGATCACGCCCGATCACATTCGCCGAGCACTCACAGCCCGTCGCAATCGCCCGGTGCTGCTCGTGGACATTTCAGTCCCGCGCAACATCGATCCGGCCATCGGAAGGCTCGATAACGCTTTTGTCTTTGATGTCGACGATCTGGAATCGATCGCCGAAGCCAATCGAACCGAGCGCGAACGCGAAGCAATGCGC
>DATFWM010000625.1:0-9801 GCA_035259295.1 Blastocatellia bacterium
TCTGACTTGCATCGCGACCTGCAACGCCTTTCTCATCGGCAGGGAAGTCAGGAATGTTCTGGCCCCATCCATCCGGAAGCTCGCCGCGCTGCAGGCGCTCCCATTCATCGGCAAGCTCGGGATGCGTTGCCTTGTACGCGGTAAAGCGGGCGTTCCATTCGTCTTCGGCTTTGTGACCTCGATCGATCGAGCGTTCGGTGTACGCGCGCACTTCATCAGGCACGAGAAACTTTGCATCGGGAGGCCAGCCGTAACGCTGTTTGGTGAGCCGAATCTCATCTTCGCCGAGCGGTTCACCGTGCGCCGCCGACGTGTCCTGCTTGTGAGGAGCGCCCCAGGCTATGTGACTGTCGACGATGATCACCGAAGGTCGCTCGGTTTCTTTCAACGCCGTCTCAAGCGCGCGGTTGAGCAAGTCAGTATCGTTTGCGTCCCCGACTCGCAACACGTTCCAGTGATACGAGGTGAAGCGCGCGGCCACGTCATCGCTGAACGCGAGCGCGGTGTTTCCTTCGATGGTGATGTGATTGTTGTCGTAGATCCAAACGAGATTGCTCAATCTAAGATGACCCGCAAGCGACGCCGCTTCCTGCGACACACCTTCCATCAGGCAGCCGTCGCCTGCTATCGCGTAGACTCTGTGACCCACGATCTCATGACCCGGGCGATTGAAATGCGCGGCGAGCCAGCGCTCGGCTATCGCCATGCCTACCGAATTCGAAACCCCTTGACCAAGCGGGCCGGTCGTCGTCTCTACCCCAGGTGTCAATCCGTGTTCAGGATGTCCCGGCGTCTTTGAGCCCCACTGCCGAAATCGTTTCAGTTCTTCGAGCGGTAAATCGTAACCCGATAAGTGTAGCATCGAGTAAAGTAGCATTGATGCGTGACCCGCGGACAAAACAAAGCGGTCGCGATTCGGCCAGGCGGGGTTGCGTGGATTGTGGCGCAGATAGCGGTCCCACAGAATGAACGCTACCGGCGCAAGCGCCATCGGGGTTCCAGGATGGCCGGAGTTGGCTTGCTGCACCGCGTCCATCGCAAGTGTACGAATCGTGTTTATGCACAGCTCATCGAGCTTGGCATCGTGAGAAGCGTTCTCGTCCGTCATCAGTGCTCGGCTCATTAGCAACCTCGCTTTCGACTTAACTGGCAGATATCCGCACTGAGCAGCTGGCAGCCTCGTTCCTGTCTTCGCCCTGTGACGAGGAAGCGGTACCAGAAATTACTTCACGACAACGTTCCGACTGTCTGCCTCGTTAAGCTCAAGCTCTGCCTGCAGCCAGTCCTCCAACGCGTGACCGTCCTCGCGACCTCGCTCCTCATATATATGATAAGCACGCTCGGCGATCTCTTGGTGAGTGGGTCGAGCCGCGGGCGAGTCCAGCGGTTGACTACCTTCTAGGGGCCCGCTCTCTTCATATTTCTTCTTTACTGTCTTCGCCATGTCGCCTCCTTCCGATCGGGTTTCTCACAGCAGCGTCCGCCTTCGCCTTAATCGGCGATTCCCAAGATTCTGACGTTCGCAATTACCGTGGAGGAGTTGGGTCTTCGAAAGACATTGAATGATGCCAGATATGAAATCATCGCCGGGCCTCGACACTCGGAAGATCTTTGTCTGTTGGGTGTGAGGTTATGACTTTCGATGGCCCAGATCAATCTAAAGCGGCTTCACAAGGTCCGGCAGGATTATACACTCTCAGAGCGCGATCGCAAACGCGCGTTTCACTCACGATTCGGCGGCGGTTTTTCCGAGGAGAGATCTATACCACTCTTGTCCTTCTTAATCCACATACCGATCTTGGCTCGATCGTAAAGCTCCGCGCTGACTGGTATTTGAGATCGGGCTCCGTCTTGGTCTTCGATCACAAGATACCTCCCGATGAACGACCCTTCATCCGATTCATGTGGGCGAATCACCTTTTCGATTATCCTTCCTGCGTATTGTTGCCTGTAAGCGTTGCGCAGTTGATGGTAGGAGAGAAACACACCGCCAACTATCAACCCACAACACACCGCGATTGCGAAGAGGCCTAGTGCGCGGTCGAGTAACTTGTCGAGTCTCGGGCGCTTTGTGTCATGGGCCATTGGACCAAGTTGCTATTAATCAAACCTGTTGCATTCGCCTCCAACAACGGCGATTCGGACGGCGAGGTCATCGTCGAGCGCGATCAGGTCAGCTTGTTTGCCTTCGTCGATTGACCCGAGCTCGTATTCAACGCCTGAAACACGAGCCGACATGAGCGTCGCCATTCGCACCGCTTCGTGAATTGGCACGCCGAGATTGATTATGTTCTTCAGAGCCTGTCGCATGGTTGTTACTGAACCTGCGATCGTGTTCTCACCAGACGTGGCAAGGTTTGTTCGTCCATTAGTCACCCTGATCTTATCGCCCCAAACTGAAAACTCCCCGTCCCCAAGTCCTGTCGGCATTATCGCATCGCTGATCAACGCCATTGCATTAGCGCCTTTTGATTCATAGATCAGCTTGAGCATCAGCGGATGAACATGATGTAAATCAGCGATGCAATCAAGTGTGACATCCTGACGAACCAGTCCCCACGCAACCACGCCGGGTTTGCGATGGTGAAGAGGATCGAGCGCGTTTGGAAAGTGGGTTATGTGACGCGCACCCGCCCGAGCGGCGAGGTCGAGCGTTTCAGGATCGGCTTGTGAATGACCGATGAAAACCCGTACTCCCTTGCTTGTCAGCTCGCGCGTAAGCTCGAGCCCACCGTCAATCTCCGGCGCCAGAGTCATCAACCGCGGAAGTTCAGGTTTCTCGCCGACGAATAACTCGATCGACTTCAGATCGCCGTCATACGTTCTGAAATGCTCCCGATGTAAAGCGCCGCAACGACGCTCATTGACGAAGGGTCCTTCGAAATGGACACCTAGGATGCGCGCGCCGCTCTTTGACTTCGGCAGCGCGAGGTGAGATGCGACAGTTGCAAGCGCCTTACTGTATTCGCGTTCGTTGGTCGGCACAAACGTCGCGAAGTATCCGGTCACACCTTCGCCCAGAAGAAACTCTGAGAGTTTGTTAAGACCATTCGCGTCGGTTGCTTGCACATCGACGCCAGCAGAACCATGAATGTGAATGTCTATCAATCCAGGAGCGAGGTAGGAGCCGCGAACATCGATGGACTCACTTCCGCTCAAGCCGGCCGGCATTTGGTCGTGAGCAAAGAATTGAGCGATTCGCCCCTCGCGGATCAGGACGGCTCCTCGCTGTACATCGCGTTCAAGAACGACTCTCGCATTGTGCAGAAGAAGCTGCGACATAGTTCAGGAGACCGTTAAGCTATCAATCGCGCGGCGCACCGAACCGCCGTGAGACTCGAGCAATTGCTCTGCGTCGCGACGAGACAAATCGGATCTCGCCATCAACAACGCGGCGCGCAGGTCTTCGCCTGCAGCCTGAAAGATTTGCGCGGCGTCCTCGGCACTGATGCCAGCCTCCTCGGCCAGGATCGCGCGGGCGCGTCGGCGCAGCTTTTCGTTGGTGGCCCGCAGGTTCGACATCAGGTTGCTGTAGACCAACCCCAACCTTATCATCGTCGCGGTCGATAGCATGTTCAAAACCATCTTCTGCGCGGTGCCCGCCTTCATTCTTGATGAGCCGGCAATAACCTCCGCTCCCACCACCGGCGCGATGCTGACGTTGGCGGCGGCAGCCATCCGCGATTCGGGATTGCAAGTGACCGCAACCGTTCCCGCGCCTGTCTCGTTCGCGAAATGGATAGCGCCAAGGCTGTAAGGCGTATTGCCACTCGCAGATATTCCAACCACCACGTCGTTCGAGGAGAGTTTGAAATATTGAAGATCACGGGCAGCTTGCTCGGGATCATCTTCCGCCGCCTCCACCGCTCGATGCAGCGCAGCGTAGCCGCCCGCGATGACACCACGCACGAGGTCGGGCGAGACGCCGAAGGTCGGTGGACACTCAGAAGCATCAAGCACACCGAGTCGACCACTCGTGCCGGTGCCCACATAAATCAGGCGGCCTCCCGATTTAATCCGCTCGACGATCAGATCGACAGCCTCGGCGACCCGATCCAGCACGCGCGACACAGCCTCGGCGACCGTCTTGTCTTCTTCGTTGATGAGCCTGACGATCTCAAGCGCCGAACGACGATCTATGTCTTTGCTCTTTGGATTTGTCTCTTCGGTGAGAGGTTTCATCTTCGCTTTAAACAAGATCCCGTGATTCGGTAATATTGAGGTGAGATGACCGTGAGTCGAATTTCAAAGCTAATCATTTCCAGATTGCGGGAATTGATCGCACTCCTTTACCGCCAGCCGCCGTCGAGTTGAGCGATGAGCGCTCTGCCTCCGCGCCGTGAGCGCGAACGACGCTAGTTCACAGCAGCGAGTTGATGTCGTTTTCAAACACCGACATGGGTTGCGCGCCGACATAGGTTTTGACGATGTTACCGCTGCGGTCCAGCACGTAGGTTGTCGGAATCCCCTGACTCACGTTGTAGCCCTTGAGCGCCGCCGCATTGTTCACCATAAAAATCGAGTAGTTGATCCCGTTGCTTTGCATGAACGGCGCAACCGCAGGCGCGCCGCCGGGGTTGCCGCGTGGCGCGATCGGATCAATAGATATACCGACTATCTCCAGGCCTTGGTCGCGATACTTGTTTTGAAGAGTAATAAATCCCGGAATCTCCATCCGGCACGGTCCACACCAGGTCGCCCAGAAGTCTAGTATGACCACCTTGCCGCGATAAGCGTCAAGGCTTTGCTGAACGCTGTCGATTACGAGCGGCGTCGGCGAAATCGCGATTCGTTTCCCGCTGCGACCGCTGCCGGCAATCATCGCGCCGCCGACCACGACGACTGCAACCGCGAGGACCAGCCCAATCACGACAGCCGGTTTCTTTCCGATCTTCTTCACCATCTATCAATCTCCGCCAACTAGTGATCAACGCGCACGTTTCGAGTAGCCTACCACAAAACTAGAGAGTCGCGCAGGGCTCACACGCGCTTTCGGTCGCGGACTCGCGCGCTGCTCGCGAAGCGCCGGACCCTCATCTCTTTGATTCTGAGAGGTCGCGAGCCTGAGCGGCGGCGCTCAAGAATTATCCGGCAGACGATCAGCGCAAGCAAGCGATGGATGAATCGCGCTTCCCACTTCATCACCGGATACACGACTATTCGCGCAGTAGTCTGTGTGCGTAGCCGCATGTTGAAATGAAAGACCATCAGCTTCGAACAGTAGAACTCCTTGCTGACAACAAGCGAGGCTTCGGCTCTGAGGCGGCTGTCCCACTGACGCACGAGGCAGAAGTTGTCACCTTCTGACATTTCGATGCGCAGTTCCTCCGCGTTCGGGTTGGCGCGCGACCGCTCGACCAGAAAGGATTCGCCGCCGTCTTCGGCGATTATCGCTATGCGCTTGTCCAAGGCTCCGACGTTGATGTCCCATCTGGCGCCTTCTGCCTCGTAGACCGCCCGGCGCAGCCCGCGCCATCTAAGGCGCGCGATCGTGTGCCCGCTCACCGTGAATTGATGGTGCGCGCGGCTGTGACCGACTCGCTGCACAATCACCTCACCGGCGCCCATGAAGTCGCGCTCAAAGGCTTCACCAGCCGTTGCTATTAGGCTCGCCAGTCCCGCTTGCATAGTAGTCAGTGGTAGTCAGTACTCCGTAGTCAGTGGACCGTAGTTTTAGGTCAGTTGGAACTAACTACTGACTACTGACTAAACCCCGATGTATCTCGCGTAAAGTCCGCGCGCGACTGCCGGATCAGAAGTCCCACGAATGATGCTCCGAGCGTCGCGAAAGATGGTGATGTCGTAACCGTCAATTCGGAAGCGCAGCAGGAAGTCGTTGAACATAACTTCGCCGGCGGACTTCAATCGCTCCGCCAGAGCTGGGAAGTCGACGTCGCTGCCGCCCGAGCGCGCGATCTGCACGGCATTGCGCCCGCAAAGCGTGGTCGTGACCTGGCGATCAGCGCCGCGCAGGAATTCGAATTCACCCGCGCACGCCGGACAATCTTCTCGCGGACCGACAGCCTCCAGGCGGTTGAATTGGAAATCCCACACGTTCACTCGAATGAGCGAGCGATGCAGCTTGTCAATCTGTCCCGTCAGCAGCTTCAGCGCTTCAGCGGCTTGAATTGACGCGATGATCGTGACAATCGGCATGATGACGCCGGCGGTGTCGCAGGTGGGGCCGGAGCCCGGCTCTGGCACCGCTTCCAAAACGCACCGAAGACAGGGCGACGTTCCGGGAACGATTGTCATCGTCAAACCATAAGAGCCGATTGCCGCGCCATAAATCCATGGGATTGTCGATTTGAGACAAGCGTCGTTGATCAAAAAACGCGTTTCGAAGTTGTCGGTGCCGTCGAGCACCACGTTGGCTCCGGCAATAATCTCTTCGATGTTCTCGAAGTTCACATCGGTGACGATCGGCTCGACTTGAATATCCGAATTGACGCGAGCGATTCGCGATGCAGCGGCGACGGCTTTTGGTAAGCGGTCCAGGGCATCGCTTTCTTCAAACATGATCTGACGCTGGAGATTTGACTCTTCCACAAAGTCTCGATCAACCAGAATCAAATGGCCGACGCCTGCGCGCGACAGGGTCTCAGCCTGAATCGCTCCGAGCGCTCCGCACCCGATGATTACAACTTTGGATTGACTGAGACGAGTCTGTCCCTCTTGGCCGATGCCCTCGAAAAGTATTTGACGAGAATATCTATCGTCGCTCGACATTCTGCTCCCTATGGTCCCCCTTGAAATCTCAATTTTACACGGCCTGACGCGAGCGCAGAAGGGACGCGAGGGTGTTACGGCATTTGTGCAAAACTGATATGCAAGCGTCTGGCTATCGAATCGTTCTTCAGGATGGGAAGGAGCCTTTATGAAATACCGAGTGCTGATTCGGACGCTGACCGTTCTGTGTTTGGCGCCTCTTGGGAACGCGCAAGACAAATCAAGTCTCGTCAATCCTGCCATTGACATGCAGGGATATCTCCGCGTCTCATTGGAAGCGGCCAGGCATCGAGAATCTCGCCGCGTGTCCGAGGAGGAGTTCTTCCGAATGAGTAGCTATCCGGGCGTAGTTGTCCTGGACGCTCGAAGCAAGCAGAAGTATGATGAGCTACATATTAAAGGGGCCGTCAACTTGAGTTTCCCAGACATAGCCGTCGAGAGCCTCAGACAGATGATCCCGGATAAGAGCACAACAATTTTGATTTATTGTAACAACAACTTCCTCGGCGCGGAGGGGCCGTTTCCGACAAAGCTGGCGAAGGCCTCGTTAAACCTGTCGACCTACATCGCGCTCTACAGCTACGGATACATGAATGTTTATGAGCTGGGACCACTCATCGATTTGAGGAAATCCAAATTGGAATTTGTGGGTGCGCCAACAAGCAGTAGAAGATAGATCACCTGCTGAATATCTGTTCATCAAGCACCTGATTGTGCATGACCTGTCGGATCGCAACGTTCCAGTCAAAGACGATCGACCCTCTTGAAGTCTGTACGTTGAGCTGAAGCCTGTACTGGTGCGGGACCATCAGCCCGTCCACCGCGCTGAAGTCGTCGAAGCTTTCGACGATCTGATAATAATTCTCCTGAAACCTCGTCGACTCATTCGGTCCTTGCCCGAGCTGAGCTGGAACCTTGAACTCATACTCGGTGCGCAGGTGCTGAAACGTTGTAACATCGAAGAACAAAGAGACCTTCAAATCAGGCGAACCCTTCGCCGCCCGGTAACTCACCTCGTGAAGCTGCCGTCCTTCGATTTTCTTCAGCCCGCGGTATTCGAGCTTCGGCTTGAGCTGCCCGACTCTAAGCATCGCCCACGCGGTTGACAACGTTCCTCCAAGCAGCCCGTCTTTCAATGGGACGTTTTGCTGTTCGAGGTAAAAACTCAACGGCGAACGCCGGCCACTCGGCAGAAAGCCGGTAAGGACCTTCGAGCCGTCATAGGCAAATTGTTCTCCTGGATACTGAGGGGAAGGGAATTTCATGCTGTAGCGAAGCTTCTCACCGGAAGAAGCTATGGCTGCCTCTCCGTCGACGTTGCCTGCGGTGCCGACGCGACTGATCAACTTCACCGTTCCGCTGACCACTCGATTCTTCGCCGACGCGCGAGCTTGGGCGCTGCCAATCGAGTCGAGATGATGGGCGATCAGCTCTTCGACGGTGAGCTTCTTGTCTTGGGCAGAGGCGTAGGCACAAAGCTCAAACACCGCGGCGATTATCGCGAAGCGCAATGCAAGCTTGGTTGATGGACTCGTCTTCATGTCCTGAGGTCTCGCGGGCCGGCGCGGAATCGTTTCTTTTAATTCCTAGTCGTTGTTTTGTCAACATTGCGTGTCACACGGCCATTCGTTATAGTTGTGCGACTAGAGTAACCCTCTTTTTATGTCTACTGAGAGATCGGTCGCGACGAATCGCGAGGCATATCACAACTATCACATTCTTGAGACTCACGAATGCGGCATCGCACTTACTGGCGCTGAAGTGAAATCGATTCGAGAGGGACGCTGCAACTTGAAGGACGGCTATGCACAGATACGCGGCGGTGAAGCGTGGCTGATGAACGCCCATATCAGCCCTTACAGTCACGGCAACCGCGCCAACCACGACCCCACTCGCGCGAGAAAGCTGCTGCTGCATCGCTCTGAGATAGACAAGCTTGCAGGCAAGGTCCAGGAAAAGGGCCTCACAATTGTTCCGACAAAGATGTATTTGAAGAATGGACGCATCAAAGTCGAGCTCGCGGTCGCTAAAGGTAAGAAGCTTTACGACAAACGCGAGACTGAGCGGCGCCGCGAAGCCGATCGCGAAACCCGCCGAGCCATAAAAGAAAGGAGCAGGTGATTTTGGATTCTAGATTTGGGATTTTGGATTGAAGGAATTTCAGTCCAGTAATCCGAAATCCGAAATCCAAAATCCAAAATCCAAAAATGGAAGTGCGAGCTGAGTTCGGGAAGTTTTACGACGTCGAGGCGGATGCGCTGGTTGTTACCATTTACGAAGGCGAGAAAGCAAACGACGGCGCGCTGAAGGAGCTGGACGAGCGAACGGATGGACTCATCAGCGAGTTGCTCGGAAGCGACGAGATGCGTGGAAAGCGTCGCGACATGGTTTACGTGTATCGACCCGGCAATCTTCGCGCCGAGCGATTGCTGCTTGTCGGTGCTGGCAAACGCGAAGAGTTCTCGCTGGATACAGTGCGGAAAGTGGTCGGGTCCGCCGCCAGATTTTTGCGTGGGAAAGGCGTTCGGTCGATGGCAGTGCTTCGGCGATCACAACTCGAGATCGGCAAAAGCGCGCAGGCGGCGGTCGAAGGGGTGCTCCTCGGTTTGTTCGAGCCTGATATGTACAAGACCGAAGACAAAGAGGAACGCAGAATCGGCGAGCTGATCCTTTTAGCTGCGCAGCCGGGATCCGATGACGCGCTCGCCGATGGGGTCGAGCGTGGGCGAATAATCGGCGAAGCAGTTAATTTCGCGCGCGAGCTATCAAACGAGCCCAGCTCGACGCTCACGCCTTCGGAGCTTGCGGCGCGCGCTAAGGACACAGCGGCGCGGTTCGGGTTGGATATCGACGTGCTCGACGAAGCTCGGATGAAAGAGCTTGGAATGGGCGCACTGCTTGGGGTCGCGCGCGGTTCGGACGAGCCGGCTAAGCTGATCGTTCTTCGCTACACGGCAGATGAAGCTGACACAAACGTGATTGCCATAGTGGGGAAGGGAATCACCTTCGACTCGGGAGGGATTTCGATCAAGCCCGCGGAAGGCATGGAGAAAATGAAATACGACATGTCGG
>DATFWM010000626.1:0-3184 GCA_035259295.1 Blastocatellia bacterium
CGTCGTAGTACCAAATCCCATAGACGATCACCGACGTAAGCACAAAGATCCAAATCCCTGCCGTCACTAAAAAATATACCCACCGGTTGGATCGCCTTCTTACCGCTGACGATTCTACTAATTGGTCGAACATTTGATTGACCTCCCGCTATTGCGTTGCCACTTGGAAAAAGCGCTGCTTCGAAACTGCTCTACAGGAGTCGCCACTGTTCTGTTGATACCGTGTTGTCTGACTGAAAACCGGCTGAGTCTACTACGGGCTTCCCCTCTAGTCAAGAAGCTTTTAAAGACTTCCACTCGGTTAGACACCGACAGTTCGAGCTTTGTTCCCGTCTGGCGCGCAGACCTGTTCACCCGGCGAGAATCGATCAAAAATCAAACCTTGGCCAGCGTTCGCTCGGGCGCGCGAGCCCTTGTGGGCGCCAGTCTGCCCCGGCCTTTCTTCCCGCCGGTGATGTATTCCCACCAAAGCATCATCGGGCTGGCGACAGCGATCGATGAATAGGTGCCGATGACGATGCCGATAGTCAAGGCAAGCGCGAAACCTCGAAGCACTTCGCCTCCAAAGAGAACTATCGAGACTACCGAGACGAACGTCAGCCCGGCTGCGATCACCGTTCGCGAAAGCGTTTGATTGATCGAGTCGTTTGCGATTTGAGCAAGACTGTCCCTGCGCCTCAGCCGCACGTTCTCACGAATGCGGTCAAACACGACTATGGTGTCATTCATCGAGTAGCCGACTAACGTAAGCAACGCCGCGATGACTGTCAAGCTGATCTCCCACTGGAACAGCGAGAAGATTCCCAGGGTGATCATGATGTCGTGGAAAACTGCCAGCACCGCCGCCACGCCGTAGATCCATTCAAACCGAAACGCGATATACACCAACATACCGGCAAGCGCAGCAAGCGTAACATAGATCGCGCGGTTTCGCAGATCCTGGCCGACCACCGCTCCAACCACGTCAGCCGAAATGACAGCGAAGCTGCCTTCGGTGAAGTAGGACTTCATCTTGTCCAGCAGCTCCGCCGACACATCTTGAGTTTGAAGAAGGTTGATGTCGGTGATGACTCCGCTGCTGTCTCGACGGTATTTCGCAATGGCGTCTGCTGCTTTCGAGTAGACATCCGAGCCGCTTCCGATGCCCAGCGGGTCAATTCGATTAAGCGCCTCTTCAATCTCGCTTCTTCCGGCAAGATTCAGGTCGATCTTGCCTGCATAGAAACGGTCGAGGATCACCGCCTTGACTTTGTTCTGATCGAAGCCGGGAAGATCCGTTACTTGAATGTTCAAACTCTGGATCGCGCCGATGTCTTTAATAAACCCTTTGTTCGGTCCGTTTCGAAATTCGACGATCCGGTTGCCGATCTGGCGATACGGATGTTCGCTGGGGAAATACTGCGCTTTAATGTCAAGCGGGTCAGACTGTCGCAGCTCGGCCTCGATCCCCGCGGCGTCGATGCTGTTGATGTTGACCTTCCCCGCTGAAACGTCACCCTCGGGATTTAGCTGCTGGAGCGCGCCGATGATCGCGCGTTTGTCTTCGTCGACTCTACGCTCGGCTTCGGTCCCGGCTGCAAGTTGCGGCGCATGGATAATCAACTCGTTCGGTCGGCTCGTCACCGGCTGAAGCGTGACTTTCGTTGTATCGATCCCGGCTGTGCCAAGAGTCGAGCGAATCTTCTCGAGGGACGGCGTCTCTTTGAAGCGCACGGTCATCAGCGTGCCGCCGGTGAAGTCAACCCCGAGATTGAAGCCGCGGACCTGAACCGAGACGGCGCCTGCCAACAAAAGAAAGATCGTCAGGCCAATGAAAAACTTCTTCGCATTGATCCAGTCTATTTTAGGATTCCTGAAAAGCTCTACCATATAAGTCCTATAGGTCGTATAGGTCGCATTAAATACTGAGCGTCTCCACTCGCGCCGTGCGATTAAGATGCCACATGAAAATCGTCCTCGATACAAAGACGGCAGTGAATACGTTCGCCAGAAGACCGGCGACTAACGTGACCGCGAATCCGCGGATCGGACCTGTGCCGAAGACAAACAAAAATACAGCCGAAACGATCGTCGTCACGTGCGTGTCGATGATCGTCAGAAATGCTTTGTTGAAACCAACTTCTACCGCCGAGGCTACTACTTTGCCGTTGCGCAGCTCGTCGCGAATTCGTTCGAAGATCAGCACGTTTGAGTCGACGGCCATGCCTATCGTCAGAATCACGCCGGCGATGCCTGGCAGAGTGAGAGTCGCGTTGAACACAACGAGCGCCGCCAATAGGAGAACGAGGTTCAGCATCAACGCCAACACCGCGTTGATACCCGACCCGCGATAGTAGAAGAGCATGAACACGACCACCGCCAGCATTCCGGCGATCGACGCAGTCACGCCCTGTCTTATTGAGTCGGCCCCCAACGACGGGCCTACCGTACGCTCTTCGAGGTAAACAGCCTTCGCCGGCAGCGCTCCTGATCGCAACACCAGCGCCAGGTCCTCCGCGGCCTTTCTTGTGAAGTTGCCGGTGATCTGACCACGGTCATGAATCTGGCTGTTTATGCGAGGAGCCGATTTGACCTCGTTGTTCAACACGATTGCCAACTGGTCGCCGACATGTTTACCGGTTGCGTCGCCGAATCGATCCGCTCCATCTTTCGACAGAGAGAAATCAATCTCGTAAGCGGCGCCTCCGTACTGCGACGACCTCGCGGAGGCATCGCGCATATCAAGCCCGGTGATTACCGGTGTCTTGCCAAGCACCACCCATCCTTTCTGCGCGGCGCCGCCTGAATCCGGACGCTCTAGATACTCGACTGCTTCGTATTGGTTGGTGTACTGGTCGGTACCCGGCGGCGTCGATTTCGCGGCTGCCTCGGCGGCCTCTTTGGTTGCGTAAGGAATCTGCGTGCCCTTTGCTACAAGCTTGAGCTCGAGATTTGAATCCGCGTTCAGCGTGTTCTTGATGCGCTCGGGGTCATCAACTCCGGGCATCTGGATTACAATCTGATAAGTCCCTTCGCCCTTCCTTTGAATTGTCGGCTCAGTGACGCCGAACGCGTTGACTCGGTTCTCGATTATCGCCTTCGCCTGATCTGTTGCGCGGTCGCGAAGCTGGTTTTGCGCGCCCTCGTCAAGGACTGCGATGATCGAGTTCCCGCGGTCGTCCACGCGCCAGTCGCGCCCGAAGTC
>DATFWM010000627.1:0-7863 GCA_035259295.1 Blastocatellia bacterium
GATGATCCCGATTGGGATGCCCCTTGAGGAGGTCGAGCGTCGAGTGATACTGAGCACGCTTGCCCGCGCCGACTACAACAAAACGCGGACCGCCGAGACTTTGCATATCAGTCTCAAGACGCTTCATAACAAGTTGAAGGCGTACAAAGAAGCGGGCGCGGGAAAAGACGGCGAGTGAGAGCAAGCACTCCGACGCCTCGACCACATTTAAGACTATTGCGTGCCTATGGCAACGATGACGGCCGAAAAACAGCTTCAGCAAGTTAGGCCAATCGAGGCGCGCGTAGAAGAGCGCCAATCTGATTCGCCGTGGTTGAGGCCGGGACTGCGTGCACGCCAGATTGCGTTAATAACGCTTCTAGTGGCGTTGGTGGTCGCGGTCACGACCGCGGTCAACATCGCAAACCTCACCGCGGTGATCATCTCTCGAACGGCGCAAGAAGCTTCCCAATTGTCGGACCAGATCAACTACGCCGTTCGTCAGGAGCTGGCTCACAATAACGCGGTCGATCATCTTGATCCGTATGTCGCTATTTCGAACGATCATTCAGGCGTGCGCGGACTGTTGGAATCAACTCTGGTCCGCTCGCCCATTGCGTACATCTATCTCACCAATGTTAGCGGGCAAATAATCAGCGACCCGGAGGGAAAGCGTGAGCTCGCTGCAAATCGTTACTTGATCGGCGCCGTGCCGACAGACCGACCTGATCTCGAGCGACTTGCAGACCAAAGCGGATACGTTCAGTTGGGGCAAGTGTTGCTCGGTCCGCAAATCTACGAATATAACAAATCGCTCGAAACCGAGGGGTCGTTCGCGGGAACCCTTCACATCGGCGTGTCTGCGACCGCGGTTCGAAAGGAGCTACTGTCACCAGTCGCGACTAATGTGTTTATCGGGCTTCTTGCAATCATCGGAGCAACGATCGTTGCGATCAGTTCTGCCAACCTGCTGTTGCGCCCGCTGGAGGCGATCTCGACCAGCATCGAACGATTGGGGCGCGCTGATGAGATTGCGGCGCTCGACGACGCTCACTTGCCGCAAGACCAGATGGTGACAGGCGTTACGGCAAGGTTGCGGCAATTGGGCGAGCGGCTCGCCGGCGAACGAAGCGAGCTGGAATTAATGCGAGGACGCTTGCGCCAGGTTGTCAGCCACCTCGAAGAACGATTGCTGTTGATAAACCGTGAAGGCCGCGTCATTCTCGCCAGCCCCGACGCTGAGCAGGTGCTCGGCACGGGCGACGGGGAATTGGCGGGGCTGCCGATCGACGAGACATTGGGAATCAGCCATCCTCTGGTTGCAATAATCGAGCGCGCTTTCCGCGAGAGAAGATCGATTGCGCGAACAACATTACAGCTTCCAGGTTTGTCACCTCCGCGGCAACTCCTGGCCTCGGTTCAATACATTGAAGACGCGGGCGAGCCGGTCGGCGCTCTGGTCAGCATGCGCGATTACGAGTCGTTTCAAAAGTTCGAGTCGCAATGGGACCTGTCAAAGAAGCTTGCCGATTTGGGACGCATCACGTCTGGCATCGCACACGAGGTCAAGAACCCGCTCAACGCGATGGTGATCCATCTCGAGATTCTTCGTTCCAAACTCGAGCAGGGCGCCTCCGATCCTACTCCGCAGCTCGAGATACTTGACTCCGAGATCAAACGGCTCGATCGAGTCGTCCAAACGTTTCTGAATTTCACCCGCCCGCTTGAGGTTCATCTCCAACCCATCGAACTCAATGCGATCGTAAGTCAAGTCACCGCGCTGGCGTCAACCGAGGCGCAGGAGCACGGTGTTGTAATCAACAAGCAGATCGGCGCGGGACCGCTGATGATCAAGGGCGACGCAGATTTGTTAAAACAGGCGCTGCTGAACGTGATCATCAACGGCGTGCAGGCAATGCCCGAGGGAGGTCCGCTGAAGGTTTCAACCTCACGGGCCGCCGACGCCTCGGTGCGAATAACGATAACTGATCGTGGCATCGGCATCGCGGAAGAAGATCAGCAACGCATTTTCAATCTGTATTACACGACAAAGAAGGGCGGCACCGGCATCGGCCTGGCGCAAGCGTTCCGCGCCGTTCAGCTTCACGGCGGGGAAATCAGCTTCAAGAGCGAAGTCGGCGTCGGCACCGTCTTCGAGATAATCCTTCCCGCGTCGGACTAAGTCATATCACCAAAAGATTCTTGACACGCGAGTTGCGGCCATGCTTCAATGCGTGCCGGACAGCGAAGGCCGATTCTTGAACTGAAGGACCCCCTTTCAATTACTCAGGCTGAATCTTTGGCCCGACGGAAAGGTTATAGCGGCATTTAGCATCGTGGCCGGTTTTAGACGCTTCGACGTCTCCCGGCCAATGAGACGGGAAGGTCGAATGGCATGAAGCGTTCTTGTTTCACGCTGCTCCGAATAATCGCATTCCTATTCCTGTTCTACGCGCTCACGCCCAACGCTCGAGCCACGACGGTAGTGATGCCCTCGGATACCGAATTGATCGTTAATTCACGACTGATCCTGACGGGCCGCGTGGTCTCCGTAACAAGCACGTGGGATGACCAGCACTCCATGGTCTGGACCTATGTTGAGGTGCTCGTCGAGCGAACGCTGAAGGGTGAATTGCCGGACGGAACAATCGTGCTTAAGCAAATGGGTGGCGCTGTTGGTGAATCGGGCGTGTACGTTTTCGGGCAATCCCGCTTCGCGCCCGGAGAACGCGTCCTGCTGTATCTGAATTCGGCTAAGGATGGCAGCTTGCACGTGGCTCACATTTTTGCCGGTAAGTTCTCCGTCGTAGGAGACACTCGGAGCGGAGAATTCGTTGTACGCAGATATGACACGGATGAAGTTGCGTTGCTAGAACGGAGCGCTAGCGGCGACGTCACCGACCGGGCGCCCTTCGACGATTACGTCCGGCAGATCCGTCAGATTTTGAAACGTGAATCATCTCGCGTGGCGGAGATAGACGCCGCCAGAACCGACCCGATGGTAGTCGTTCCCGCTGAGTACGCCCGCGTACAAAAACACGCGTCGGGGTTCACGCCCGAGTTCGTGCTATTTAGCGGCGGCGTGCGGTGGATGGAGGCCGACTCGGGTCAGGCTATTAACTATTACGTTAATTCCAGTGGTGCACCGGTTGCCGGAGGAGGCGCAGCGGAGATTACGCGCGCGATGAGCGCGTGGCCGAATCAGAGCGGCGCCAACATCCATCTCCAGGTCGCAGGTCAGACGGGCAGTTGCGGGATAGTCGCCGACAACGTCAACACTATTTCGTTTGGCGATTGCGCCAATCAGTTGGATCCGCCGATTGGCTGCGGGGGTATTGTCGCGCTAACCGGAATTTCCTACATTCGCGACACGAAGGTCATCGCGGGAACGACGTTCAATCGTTTGGTGGACGCCGATACAGTATTCAACAAAGGAATAGATTGCTTCCTGGGAAACTCATCCAACTTGGCCGAAGTCGCTTGTCACGAGTTGGGTCATTCAATCGGGCTGGCTCACTCGACTGATCCCAACGCCATCATGTGGGCCACCGCGCACGGACGAGGACGCGACGCGGTTCTTGGTTCTGATGACATTGCAGGAGCGCTGGCCATCTATCCGGCGTCGTCGGGCGGCAGACCTGGTCCGACCCCGATCACTCCGGTCGGCATAGCTACCGCCGGTCTGAGCGACGGAGCAGTGGGTCAATATTACTTGGCGACGCTGACCGCAACTGGAGGTGTTTCACCTTATCGCTGGAGTCTGGTCGGCGGAACAATGCCGGCGGGTCTCAACTTCGCGTCGAACGGGACTATCGACGGATTCCCAACCAATGCGGGGTCGTATTCCTTCGCGGTTCAGGTTTACGATTCAAGTAACAAAACTGACGCGAAATTGCTCTCTTTGACCGTGCGGCCAAGCAATGTTGTAAACCCTCCCGGTGTTCCTAGGATAGCAAGCGTGAAGACGAAGGGTGATAAGAAGCTTTGGGTCTCCGGTCAGAACATCAGCAGCAACGCTTACATAAATCTCAACGGAGTTTTGTTCCAGGCCTCGTCCTTCGAGCAAGATGGCGCGGTTGGAACTCTATTCGTCAAGCGAAAGCTTAACCTCGGTCCGACGGGGACAAACCTCATCATTATCATCGACGGCGGTTACCAATCCGCGCCCTTCTACTTCTGACGGGTCGAGGCCAGGTTTTGGGGCTTCAAGAGTGCGAAGGCGGGGCGCCGGTGGAAATCTCCGACGGCTTCTGCTAATCTTTCTTCCTTCAACCGGGCGCTTAGCTCAGTCGGTAGAGCACTGTGTTCACACCGCAGGGGTCACTGGTTCGAGTCCAGTAGCGCCCACCATTTTAGCCTGCGACTAAAGTTAGGGCACGAGCTTTGATTATGATGAGACGTCCTACCAAGGTGATAAGCAGAAAAGCGAATTCAGTTCGCGTCATTAAAATTACCGGCAGGCTTGACCCAGGCGACGGAGCCGATCAACTGTTCGATATGGTGCAGCGCTTCGTCGAGGACGAAGACGAGATAGACTTCCTGCTGGACCTGCGAAGCGTGACTTACATAAGCAGCACGGGAGTTGGTAGCTTGATCAAGTCTTACCGATCGGTTCTGAAGAAGAAGGGGCATGTAAAACTGCTCTCTCCCTCACAATCGGTGAGAAACATCCTGGCGATCTCAAAGCTTGACGGCGTGTTTGAGATTTTCTCGGACGAGAGCGAAGCTTTGGCGAGCTTCAAGGACAAATAGCGGTAGCCAGTTTACGGCTTCTTGTCCTTCTTTGGAGGAGGCTCCTTAGGCCTGTCTTCCTTGCCTTTCGGCCTTACTACCGGAGGTCCCGGCGGATCTTTCTTGTCATCCTTCTTCTTCTCTTTGTTCTGTGCAAAGACGGCAAGGCTACCTTCAGGAGTGGACAAGACGACCGTTGAACCAAAGAGCGAAAGAGTAATTATCAAGAACAGCTTCTTCATACCATCATCCCAACGCGACTACTGCTTCTTATTCCGATTCTCCGGACGTGGCTTCTGCGACTGGCTTCCGCCGTCCGACGCGTTATTGTCTTTCTTCTCCGTTACAACGATTCGCACCTTTTCCTTTTGATCCCTTTCGGCAGTCGGACTAGCCGCTGCAACAACAACAGCCGCACCCAGCAGCATAACACCAATAGCAAATCTGCCAAACATCTTTCTCGGTGGTCCTGTTGTCCGATTCGAGGTCCCTTCGTTCGACGAGCAACCGCTATACCATTCTTGAATCTCGCCAAACTCGCCAACGAGAAGGCTTACGACCCGATACAAGGGCCTTCTACGGAAACAACAAACCGATTCAGTTTATTTGCGCACCTTTTAGTGCAGTTATGAGATGCGGGGCCAAGAGCCTGACGTTGTTAGGACTTTTTCGGTAGGTAATGCTCGATGCGGCTGGATTAGATTTCGCTTCAGGCGGCTTCTTATTTCCGTCTTTTGTTTATAGCTTCTTTCAACTGCTTTCCTGCGCTGAATCTGACGCCCCTTGTGGCGGGTATTTTGATTCGCTTAGCAGTGTAAGGATTATGACCCAGCCGCGCTTTGCGATGTGAGAGTGAAAACGTGCCGAAGCCCACCAGCGTAACGCGATCATTTTTCCTGAGACTATCAGTGATAGCTTCCTTGACCGCGTTGAGAGCCCGTTCAGCCTGGGCCTTGCTGATCGAGGCCCGCTTTGCAACCTTCTCGATCAAATCGCCCTGGTTCATCGCACCTCCAAAATGTCGTAGCTCGTCACAAAGCCTAGCACAAGATATGGTAGCCGCTTCGACGCGTTTATAGCATTCACATTTCTCTCTGTCAATAACTTTTTGCATAAAATTCTTTGCGGATAAAAAGTAACTAGGTGAGTTCGTCTGCTCGCTTCAGGCGAATGCTGCTCGTGACAACCGCGAGCCGCGCTGATATAAGTTTCGCGGGGATGCCGGATCCTCTCGCAAACTGTCGGAGGACAAATGCTCGTTGGCCACTTCGCGGTAGGGCTTGTTGCAAAACGCATTGAACCGAAGATGTCACTCGGCACATTAGTGCTGGCTGCGCTACTCGCCGACTTTCTGTGGGCCACTTTCTTGATCACAGGAATTGAGCACGTCGAATTCAAGCCAGGCAGAGGAGCCGCGAATTATGTCGCTGGCGGCGATATCGGTTGGAGTCACAGCCTGTTGATGGATTTTGTTTGGGCGGCGCTACTGGCGGCGGTCTATTTCTCGAGGCGGCGTTATCGACGGGGCGCGTTGGTAGTATTTGCGGCGGCGGTCAGTCACTGGCTGCTGGACTTCGTCAGCTTGGCTGTGCCGCTCGCCCCAGACGTGAGTCGATATTTTGGGCTAGGGCTGTGGTATTCCGTGCCTGCTACGATCATCGTGGAAGGAGGTTTATGGCTATTCGCGCTAGTTCTGTATAGCCGCGCGACGAGTCCGAAGAATCGTCTCGGCAGATACGCGTTCTGGATCGTGGCTGTTCTTCTAACCTTAGCGTGGTACAACAACATCACCGGGCCTCCCCCGCCCAGCCCTCGCGTCGCGGGTGTTACCAGTCTGATCTTCTTCTCTTTGGTCGTCGCATGGGCGTATTGGATCAATCGGCTAAGGCCTGCGAAAACGCAGTTGAACAACCACAGACAGGAGTCAGCGTAGAGAGAACGCGTACACACATGGGCCATTCCGTCGAAGCGATAATTGAGAGCTACAACGCGCGCGCCACGCTGGCGGAGGCTTCAACGATACCAGCTTCGTGGTACACCGACCCGCGCATCTTTGAATTGGAGCGGCGCACAGTCTTCTGCAACTCTTGGCAGATGGTAGGGCGCGCGGATCAGCTTTGCGAGCCGGGTCAATTCATAACCCGCGAAATAGCTGGCGAGCCGATCCTGGTTGTGCGCGGAAGCGACTGTGTCCTTCGCGGATTCTTCAATGTGTGCCGACATCACGCTGCTGCTGTGATGACCGAACCGGAAGGGAGCGCGCGCAACCTACGCTGTCCTTATCACGGATGGACGTATTCGCTGGAAGGAGAACTCAAGGGGACGCCCGATTTTGACGGTGT
Source organism: Blastocatellia bacterium (assembly GCA_035259295.1). Taxonomy (GTDB): domain Bacteria; phylum Acidobacteriota; class Blastocatellia; order UBA7656; family UBA7656; genus Onstottus_A. The sequence continues at coordinate 7,053 of DATFWM010000627.1, forward strand.
TTGCAACTTTGATCGCAACTCGAACGGACTTGTTCCAGTTGAGACGTCTGTTTGGGAGAACTGGGTGTTCGTAAGACTCGAGCGTGAAGGTCCGACGCTCCAGCAGTTTCTTGGCGCAGACCTTCTCGGACAGACGAGTCGCCTGGGACTCGATTCCTTGCAATGGATGGAGCGGCGGCGTTATGAGTTGGACTGCAATTGGAAGGTGTTCGTCGACAACTATCTCGACGGTGGCTACCACGTGCCTCACTTGCACAAAGGCCTGGACAGTGTTCTGGACTACAACAGCTACACGATCGAGACCGGGGAGCGATTCTGCCTCCAATCAAGCCCGGTTGTGACGGAAGGTGCCGAAGACCAAACCGGCGGAGTGCGAAAGGGTCGACGCGCGCTGTACTATTGGATTTATCCTAACTCGATGATCAATTGGTATGAAGGGGTGATGGATACGAACCTGGTCTGTCCGCTCGCCGTTGATCGAACGGAAGTTATCTTCGACTTCTACTTCGCGGACGTCTCAGAGCAAGCGCGGGAACGCAATCTGGCAAGCATTGATGTAGCTCAACGCATTCAGGACGAGGACGTCGCTATTTGCAAGTCTGTACAGAAAGGGCTCACCTCGCGCGCGTACGACGCGGGACGACTCTCCGTAAGACGCGAGGCAGGAGAGCATCTATTCCACAAGCTCCTATATTCCGATTTCAAGACGAGCATCAAGCGCAGTTGACGTGTCGAAATGGCGTGCGATATTACTAGCGGCCGGCTCTCCAACTCGTGTCGGAGGTGATTATGTTTATCCGCATCAGATTTC
>DATFWM010000628.1:0-2212 GCA_035259295.1 Blastocatellia bacterium
GCACGGCCGCGGAGAACTTGTGTGCAGCTTGCTTCGCTTGCAACCAGCGTAAGGGTGACCGTACGCCGGAGGAAGCAAGGATGCCGCTGTTGGCAAATCCTTCGGCGTTGACCTACGGCATGGATCGAGCTGTTATGCGACATGCCGCCGAGTCGCGTCCCGAGTGGCGCAAGTATCTGTTTATGGAAGACGCTGAGTTGGTTGTGGCCTAGCGGCCTTTTGAACTTCCCTGGTCCTCACCAAGGCAGGCAAACTCTGCGCAAATCCGAAAGCCCACCACCCACGCAGTGGGTGGGCTTTAGAGATTTTTCAAAATTAATCTGTTGTTTCTAGAGCCAGCACAACATTGGAAGCCGTTTGGCTCGTCTTAGAACGTGGGCTTATCAGGCGGGGGCTGCGACGTGTAGAAGTCCTCATAGAAGCGCCGACTGTATGATTCAAGCAACTCTTGAATACGACTGGGATCTTTCGAAGCAACCACAAACCCCGCGTGATGAAGCTTGTTCAAGCGATAAACAATCTCCGGATCATCATACGCCGAACTGTCCGGATGTTCCTGCCGGGCAAGCGAGATGATCACGCCCGCGAAGTCGTCGCGATGCGGTGGCAATTCATATGACCTGTCCTCGCCGGCGATTTCAATCTTCGCCCACTCGGCCCAGAGGTTCAGCCCAGTCGCCGCTTCAATCGTTTCAGCGATGTTTGCGCCGCCAACGCGCGCGGCGATTTCGAGAAAATAGAATTTACCGTCGGCCCGACCTTTGATGAATTCCGCGTGAGTCACGCCGCGAACCAACCCCAGCTTTTTGATTACATCCCGGTTGACCGAGTCCAAAGCCTGCGCATCGGCGGAATCGCGAGGGATCTTTCGTGTTGTGAAAATGCCGCCATGCGATACATCCATCGGAGGATGCCCGTACTTGTGCGGCACCGCAAACAACACTTCGCGTTCCGACACGATGGAATCTACGTGATAGATATCTCCGGGCAGATATTGTTCGAGAACGTAAAACGATTGTCGATCACCCAGCGCATCAAGCAGCGGCCACAATTCATCGGGACTCGCGAGCTTCTTAATACCCATTGACGCCGCTTCCGAGCGCGGCTTCAAAACCCATGGAGGCGTGATGCCGGACATATATTCGCGAAGCCGATCGTAATTCAGCACGTGGACGAAGTCAGGCACGAGTATATCTTCGTTCCTGGCTTTTACTCGCATCGCGAGCTTGTCGCGGAAGTGACGCGCAGTCGTGTCGCCCATGCCTGGAATGCGAAGGTGCTCCCGGAGGAGCGCTGCGGTTTCCTGATCGTACTCGTCGAGCGGCACGATGCGATCGATGTTTTGCGAGCGAGCGAGATAGCTGACGCCTTTTATTATGTCATCGCGCGAGTAGCCGTCGGGCATATAGAAGATTTCGTCAATCGCCTCGCGCGGCCAATTCGCCGCGCGGAGTTTTTCAACGGTTACAAGAAAGACACGACAGCCTTGCCGCTTGCACTCTTTAAGGAAGGCCTCGCCCTTCTCGTAGCTTGCGAGGCAGAGCATTGTCAGCGGATTCTGATTGGCCACGGTGCGCTCCTTTTGAAAGGCGGAATTATATAGGCAGTGATGCGCGTGCGACAGCCCGGGCGACCACTGTGCAAAAATGAAGGCAGTACTGAACGACGGTGATTGATTTGGACTGCGCCGCCAAATGCGCACCTGCCTAACGGCATCTCCCTCGCGGCGCAGTCCAAAAAACTTCTTGAGTCTGACGCAACGTCAGACTTTACGATTGTGGAGAAGGAAGACGATGATGAAAGCGATGATGAAGAGAACGAACCGGTTGTATAAAGCTGCGGAGTTCGCCCGGCTGGCGGGCGTTACGGTTCGCACGCTCCATCACTACGACCGTCTCGGACTGTTGAGGCCCAGCGGACGCACGTCGAAAGGGTACAGGCTCTACGGCGAACGCGATTTCGCGCGGCTGCAACAGATCGTTACGCTGAAATTCATCGGCTTTCCTTTAAAACAAATCAAGGACATTCTCAGCCGCGCCTCGTTTAACCTGCGGGAGGAGCTGCGCCGTCAACGCGAGATTATCTCTGAGCAGCGTCACAGACTCGATCTTGCAGTTAACGCGATCGAAAAGGTCGAGCGTGTGCTGGCTTCAACCGACGAGCCCGACTGGGAGGTGTTCGCCGAAATAATCGAGGTGATCAACATGCAAAA
>DATFWM010000629.1:0-5689 GCA_035259295.1 Blastocatellia bacterium
ATATGGAACGGCATGCTGGCCCGAGTCGGGTCGTCCGTTCCGTGTGTGCCTGTTATTAGAATCTTTGCCATTGCATGTCTCTTTCAAGATTCTCAGCGTCTAACCTGACCAGCGGAAGACAATTCGAGCCGCATTATATACTCAGTCCGGCCGTTGTCAAACGTCGATCAGGTAAGCGCGGTGAGCGCAGAATCTAATCTTGTCGAATCATAAATGTAAACGTGAAATTCCCGTCGCCGAGCGGCGCTGGAACGCCCGAAGGAACGTACGTGCCGGCGGCCCGCTGGAATTCGCCGGTGCCGCCCAGCACCGCGCCCGCAGGCTGCCCGGTTCGGAACTCGACGCTTTGCCCCATCAGCAAGCCTCGCCCGTCGATGTCCCACGAGACATTCACCTGCGCGATGCCGTGAGGACCTGGCCCTTGCGCAGTGAAGATCGAGCCGCGGCACACGAACGCGCCGGTTGCAGGCGCTCCATCCACGCTCACGATATCTCCTTTCACCACGAATTCGGGCCCTACCGTATCGTTGTCGCCGGCAGTTGCGGGATTGAGGTCGGGGCCGGGATCGGTTGCTGTCGCCGACAAGAAGATTATCCGAGCATGCGCGACTTTGATCTCCATCGGCTTGGATTTCTTCGATAGCCTGAACGAGTTGGATTCCTGTCCCGTCGCCGGCGACGTAACAAGCGCGCCCAGTGTGAGCGCCATCGCGAGTGTTTTGATTCTACTAATGTTCATCTGGACCTCCATAAATATTGCTCCGCGAGTGGCGGAGGATGTTGAGCGTTGTTCCCGCGCGGCTCAATGCGCGCCGCGTTATTTGCGATAGACGGTTATTGGAAGTAGATCTCTCGCCACCCTTCGCCGCCGTGCTTACGGCAACAGAGAGTTCAGCCAGCACGGAGCTAACTTCTTCAGCCTGATCGGCCGAAGCTCCCGGCGAGCGCTCGGTTTCTCCTACAACTATCGTGCGCCGTCGGAAAGCGATAATCTCGATGCGACGAAGTCTCTTCACGATGATCCCGTCTGGCTTTCGGTCCTGACTTTGACTTATAATCAAGCCCATTGAGTTGAAGCGGTCTGACCTCAAGCGGAGCCAAGGATAGCGCCAGGCTCGCAGGCAAGTAACGAAGAAAGAACTAAAAAACGGCTAAGAATCGACTAAAGAGCGGCGAAAGGCCGGGAGCGGGAGACTTGGCTTCGACCTAGCACGATGAAAAGCAGTTCTAGCCAATCATATTCGTTCGACGGTTTCACGCTCGATCTCCCGCGCGGGAGCCTTTTTCGTGGTGAGCAAGAGATAAAGCTGCGACCAAAGTCATTCGAAGTGCTCGCCTATCTGGCGGCAAACAGCGGCAGGCTGGTAGCCAAATCCGAGTTGATGCAAGCGATATGGCCAGACTCGTTTGTGACAGACGATTCGCTCGTTCAATGCTTGATCGATGTGCGCCGCGCGCTCGGAGATGATTCGCAACGGTTGATAAAGACTGTGCCCCGTCGCGGTTATATCTTCGATGTCGATGTTAATGTGAACGGGGCTCAAGTTTCGGGCGCGGTGTTCGACGAGCATCTCGAAGGCTTAAGGCTTTTGATCGAGGAGGAATCCGAGCCCCCCAAGGCTGAGGCGATCTACCTTCCCTCGAACTCCTACCGACGCGTCCGGATTTTTTCGGTGCTTGCGGTCTTGATTGTTATCGCGGGCTTTGCCGTTTGGAGATTATTCGAATCTCGCGGCGCAGGCTCAAATGCAGGAGTAAGGACAGTAGCCGTGCTTCCGTTCAAACCGATCGGCGCGGGTCCCGGCGACGAGTACCTGGGACTTGGACTTGCCGATGCCCTGATAACAAGACTCGGGACCGCAAGCCAAGTCATCGTGCGGTCTACTACAGCTGTTCGCAAGTACACCGATGTCGATCAGGATCCCGGCGCAGCAGGGCGGCAGCTTCGCGTTGACTCGGTGTTGAGCGGGAACATACAACGGTCGGACAATCGCGTACGAATAACAGTCCAGCTCGTGAACGTAGAAGATGGGCGGCCGCTGTGGAGCGGAAAATTCGACGAGAAGTTCACCGACATTTTCACCATCGAGGATTCGATCTCAGAGCAAGTCGCGCGGGCGCTTACGCTCACTTTGTCAGGCGATGAGCGAAGGCTGCTGACGAAACATTCCACTACAAGCAGTGAAGCTTATCAGTCCTACCTCAAGGGCCGTTACCATTGGAACAAGAGAAGCGAGGAGGGTTTCCGCAAAGCCCTCGACTACTTCGGGCAGGCAATCGACGAGGACCCGAACTTCGCGGAGGCTTATGCGGGGATCGCCGACTGCTACGTGTTGCTCAGCGAACAAGGGCTGTCGTCCATCGCTGAGAGCGCAAGCAAGGGAGGCGAAGCGGTCAACAAGGCCCTTGCGCTCGACGATGCGATCGCGGAAGCTCACGCCTCGCTCGCATTGATCAAGGCGGATCTCGAATGGGATTTCGCGCGCGCCGATGAGGAATTCAGGCGCGCCCTCGAGCTGAATCCTAATTACGCGATGACGCATTCGTGGTATGCGTGCTTCCTGACCGCCCGGGAGCGGTTCGATGAGGCGTCAACCGAAATGAAACGCGCCGAAGAGCTTGATCCGGTTACACCGATAATTGGAACCAACGTCGGGTGGGCGTTGTACATGTCGCACAAGCCTGATCTCGCTCGCGCGGCTTATCGGAGAACGGTGGAGCTGGATCCCAACTTCTCGGGCGCGCATCGCGGTCTCGGCTGGTGTTATGAGCTCGAGCACAAGTATCCCGAAGCAATCGACGAATTCCAGAAAGCGCTGCAGCTTGATGACAGCGCTTACAATCTGGCGGCGCTTGCACACGCTTACGCGGCGTCCGGCAATCGAGGCGTGACTGAAAGGGCGCTGGATAAACTGAAAGAGCTTTCAAAGCAAAAGTTCGTGACGCCGTATTTCACAGCGGTGGTGGAAGCCGGCCTCGGGAATAAAGATCAAGCTTTCGAGTGGCTCGAAAAATCATATCGCGAACGCATGGGGTTGTTGGCGTTTCTGAAAGTCGACCCGTGGTTTGACGATCTTCACTCGGAGCCTCGATTCCAAGACCTGCTCAGGAGAATCGGATTGTAATCCATTCGTATTTACTGCCGCTGCCAATAGATCAAGCAAACGCGGGTCAAGCGCTGACCTGCATCAACAGCAGTGTCAAAGAGATTGCGCAGCCTACCTTCAAAGAATAGAATCCCCAACTTGAGGAAATCTACCGGAGGTGTCGTGTGAAACTGAAAGCCCTGTGTGTTCTCGCCATCATCACCACAACTGCCGTTGCACAACAACAGTCAGAGCCGGTCAAGCCCGCGCCCGTGCCGGTCAAAACCGTGGAAGTCACTTCCGCTGTCGCGGAGGTAGAGGTCGGGCAACAAGTAAAGATGACCGCAGTGGCTAAGGACGAGTCGGGCAAGACGCTCGACGTTAAGCCCGCGATTTGGTTCGCGGCGCCGTTCGATGTAGCAAGCGCCGACAATGAGGGAACCGTTTCGTTCTTCAATCCGGGCGAGGCCCAAGTCGGAGCCGTGGTCGCGGGCAAGGTCGGTTTCGCGAGAATCAAAGTCAAACCCGCGGCTGTGACGGGCATCGATCTGCCGGCGAAGAGTCAGGTCGTTGTGGGCGGCGCGATGAGGCCAAACGCTACCGCGCACACTTCGATGGGTAACCCGCGAGCCGATGTCGCGATCAGGTGGACTTCAGATAATCCGGCAGTTGCCTCTGTTGATGCTGCTGGAATGATCGTCGGATCGAAACAGGGCAAGGCGAACGTCACTGCGACCTGTGAGAAAGCCAGCGCGACGATAGCAGTTGAGGTGATCGCGAACCCGATCAAGTCGCTGAGCGTTGAGCCAAGGTCCGCGAATGCCCGAACGGGAGATGTGATTCGCTTCTCCGCTCGTGCGACGGACGGCTCGGGCAAGGCGACCGGCAGCGGCGACGTGCGATGGGCGGTCGGCGGTGAAGGCGCGATGATTGAGCCGGACGGCGCGTTCGTCGCCGAAAGGCCGGGCGCATATGTCGTCAGCGCATCGGTCGGCGATCGACAGGCGCTTGCTTCAGTCGTCGTGACTCCTCGAAATGTCGAGCGCGAATTGGTAGTGGTTGGGCGTGCACCAATCAAGGACTTTCAAGCGGCAGAGCAATGGATCATCGGCAACTTCGTTTACGTGTCGACCGTATCCGACAAGCTGCTGACTTATGACATCTCGGATCCGGCTCACCCGAAGCTGACCGACACGGTCAAGGTTGACGCTCGGATCACCAACGACGTGAGCACGACGGCGGACGGCAAGATCGCGGTGCTCTCTCGCGAAGGCGCATCGAATCGCAAGAACGGAATCGTGTTCTTTGATACCTCGGACCCCGCGCACCCGAAAGTCATTTCAGAGTACACCGCGACAGTAACCGGCGGAGTGCATAGCGCGTTCGTCGATAGTCATTACGTTTACCTCACCGATGACGCGACGGGCTCGATGCGCGTCATCGACTTTCAAGACGTAAAGAACCCGAAAGAGGTCGCGCGGTGGCAAGTCGAAAATCCCCTCGCCCGAACGGTTACTGAGCCAACCGGGGAGCAGGTGACGGCCGGCCGCTACCTTCACGACGTTCAGGTGAAAGACGGGCTGGCTTATCTGGCTTACTGGAGAGACGGTCTGGTGATTCTGGATGTCGGCAGCGGAATCAAGGGCGGAAGTCCGGAGAAACCACAGTTCGTGAGCCAATATCGGATGAATTACCACGAGCTGTACGGCGACGGATGGCTGGCTGGCGCGCACGCGATCTTTCGCTACAAGAACTACGTCTTCGTCGGCGATGAAGTATTTCCCTCCTTTTTCGATATACAGTCAAAGAAGCGGATTCCCGTGCGTGGAATCGTTCACGTAATCGACGTAACCGACATCTATCATCCGAAAGAAGTCGCGAACTACTCGGTGCCAGAAGGCGGCTCGCACAACATTTGGGTCAAGGACGACGTGTTGAGCATGGGTTACTACTCGGGCGGCGCCCGCGTGGTCGATGTGTCGGGCGAGCTGAGAGGCGATTTGTACAGGCAAGGTCGCGAGATCGGGCGGCTGTGGACTGGAGATCCCGAAGGATTCAGATCCAACATGCCGTTCACCTGGGGCGCTCAGCCGCACGGCGATTTGATCTTCTTCAACGACATCAACTCGGGGTTGTGGATCGTTAGGATCGGAAAGCCTAAGCAGAAAGGTTCGACAACCGCGCCGGGGGACTGAAATGCCAATCGGGTTCGCGATCGATACGGACGCGGAGAACGCCGAACAGACAAAGTTGGATGTAACATGCCTACTCTTAAGCAAAAGATAGCAGAAACGTTTTTTGCAAGAATCTCAAAATCTAAGGAGGTGGACGCCGGAAAGATTGCCCAACTCAAGGCATTGTTCGCCGAAGCTAAGAAAGTGAAGGCCGAAGAACTCGTGAAGATCTTTACGCTTCCTGACGGAGGTGATCTTCATTGATAAAGCTCGAATTCGCGCACATCGAAGAAATGAGAGGCATCCGGAAGCTGGACCTTGAGTTCCAGAAGGAAACGTTTGCGATCTCCGGGCCTAACGGATCGGGGAAGAGCGGCGTTATCGACGCGATAGAATTCGGCCTCACCGGACAGATCGGTCGGCTGACCG
>DATFWM010000630.1:0-3631 GCA_035259295.1 Blastocatellia bacterium
TCAAGCAACCGATCTTGCAGTCTAAGCCCGTGGCGACGCGCGCGCTGGGCGCTGTAGCGATGGACGAGCTTTGGAACATCAAGTCGGAACTCGTGCCCGTCGCGCTCGGTGTACGGGCACTGGACCTCGCACAGCTTGCACTGGAAACACGAGTTCATAATCGTCTCTGTTTCAGCGCGGTCAATCCGTCTTACGTCGCCGTCGTACTTATTGTCTAGAAGCGAGAAGAGCGTCGGAAATGCATCGCAATACTTAAAACACAGTCGGCAGCCATGGCAGATTTCGAACGTGCGCTCTACTTCTTTGCTAAGCCCGTTTGCGTCCCAGTATTTCTCCTCGCCGGGATCGTAAGACAACCCATCGGTCGGTTTGTAGCTGATGTTTTTGTCGGTGGTCATCTTAAGCTTGTAGGGGCGGCCCTCCGTGGCCGCCCCTCATTCAACAGTGGATCGGTGGCACAGGAGAGGGCGGCCACTGAGGGCCGCCCCACATGTATTAGCTGATCGACCCGAGTAGATTGCTGAAGCGTCCGGCGTGTGACTTCTCCGCTTTCGCCAACGTTTCGAACCAATCGGCGATCTCAGCAAAGCCTTCGTCGCGAGCGGTCCGAGCCATTCCCGGATACATGTCGGTGTACTCGTGAGTCTCGCCGTGAATGGCAGACTTCAGGTTCAATGTAGTGTCACCGAACGGCTGATCGGTCGCCGGGTCGCCGCATTTCCTCAGATAATCCAAATGACCGTGTGCGTGTCCGGTCTCGCCTTCAGCGGTGTCGCGGAAGTTGCCAGCGATCTCGGGATACCCCTCGACGTCGGCGACTTTTGCGAAGTAGAGATACCGGCGGTTCGCCATCGACTCGCCGGCAAATGCGTCTTTCAAATTCTGATGAGTCTTGCTTCCTTTCAATTCAGCCATGTTTCTGTCCTTTCCTTAAGAGATGATGTCACTTTGCGCGAGCCTTCCCGCGCTTTTGATTCCTTGACTTCGAGCGTGAGCACGAACCGCACAGTCCCACCAGTCGAATGTCCAGCTCTTCGACCTTGAATCCCTCAACTCGCGGTATCCTTGCCTTGTGCAGCTCAGGAAGAGAGATGTCTTCCAGCCTGCCGCACACTCGGCAAAGCAAATGCTGATGCGGACCGATGTTCGCGTCGAACCGTCCGATTGCGCCCGGTGAGCTGACTCTCCTGATCAGGTTTTCGCTCTCAAAAAACTGAAGAGTGCGATAGATCGTAGCTTGCGACAGGCCTGGAAGCTGTTTACTCAAGCGGTCGTAAACAGATTCGGCAGTGGGATGCGAAAGGTCTTCGGCCAGCGCGCGATAGACGGCCAGTCGTTGCGGAGTAACGCGAATGCGTCGCGACCGGCAGAGCCTTTCAAACTCGGAACACCAATCAGCGGCTTCGTCGCTCTGACGGATTGCTATCGTCTTGCGGTTTATTCTCACTTGAGAATTAATATCATCTAGCTGGTCCCAAAAGTCAAGAGGCTCAGGAACATTGCAAGCCCGTTTAGATCTCCATCAAATCCTTCCCGACGATGATTCGACCCTTGAAAAATTTGCGTACGCCTGCGGACCATTGCTCATCGGTAATCGACGGATCGTCACCGGGGACGAAGTGAGAAAGCACAAGCGTCTTCACTCCCGCCGCAGCCGCGATCCTACCCACGTCTTCCGGTACTGTGTGAGCGGCCAGCAAATGCTCGCGGAGGCGGCTCGCAGTCGGCACCCGCTTGAGCAGAGATTCAATCGCCGGCAAATACATCACTTCGTGCACCAGCACGTCGGCGCCTTTCGCGAACACCGCAAGTTCCGGGCAATAAGCGGTGTCGCCGGAGATCACCACCGAACGGTCCTTCGCGTCAAAGCGATATGCATAAGCTTGCTTGATCGGCGGATGTCGGACCAGGCAAGCGGTCACCGTCACCTCATCGTTTCGCAACACGAGGCCGGGCCCCGCGAATTCGTGAACTCCGACAAGCTTCCGAAGATCGAGTCTCCCTTCGTCGGCGATTCGCGTCTCGATATCGAATTTCTGATACTCGAAGAAATCCCGAGTCATCTTCTCGAGCCCGGGAGGGCCGTAAGCATCCACTTGCATCGGCGAACCGGTTGCCCAGGCGTTATTCAAAAGAACGCCGTATTCCAGATTGTGATCCGAGTGATGATGAGTGATGAAGATGTAGCGCAGCTTATTGATCGGCACGCCGGTTTTGATGAGCTGCCGCGACGCGCCGTATCCGCAATCGACGAGATAAGGCGTGCCGTTGATCAAAAGCAATGTGGAAGGGTTGTTACGATCTTCCCCTACGCGCGGACCGCCTTTTGTCCCCAGCAGGATAAGCCGTGTTCGCTCCTTTTGGCCTAATTCGACATAAGACGCCGCGCCATACGAAAGCGCGAAGCTCGCGGCGCCAGACAGAAACTGCCTCCTATTGCAATCCACTATCTTCTTCCGATTGTGAATTCGATCTACTCGAGACTCTACCCGCAGCTCAGTTCGGCTTCTCTTCTTGTGCGATGATCATCGTTCTCCATACCGCCAGCCACTTGTTGTTCTGGCGAATGAAGACGAACAGATCGCGTCCGGTGTCGTTGAAAGCTTCGCCGCCCATCTCATAGCTGATCTCGAATGCATAAGTCGCGACCGCGGTGTCGCCAAATACATCGATGCCCGGTTCGCTCAGTTTGAGGTCGCGAATTACGGTCTGGCTAAAAAATTCCACGTAACTCGCCACGGCCGCTTCTTTTCCTTTGGTACGGTGGGCGAGATCGGGAGCCACGATCACGATGTCATTGCTGAAGAATGATTCAAGTTGCTCGGGATGTCGTTTCACCCATGCGTCATTCATTCGCTGTATGATCTTGCGAATTTCGTCGTGAGCTGTCGATTCTTCCGTGGGAGTCATAGTCATTTCTCTCCGACCTGCGGAGGTCTTCGAGCCGCGCCTCTAGCAACTAAGGTACAGCTTCCGCGCAACGAGCGCAGAGAGTCGCTAAGACGCTAAGTCACCCTTCACTTTTTTCGCGAACGATCTCGACCGAGCACTTAGCATGCGAGGCGACCGCTTGCGAAACCGAGCCCAGCCACAGCCGAGTCAGCCCTCGATACCCGTGCGACCCGACCACGATCAGATCGGCGGCCCACGTTTCCGCTTCGTCGACGATCGCGTGCTTTGGATGGCCTTTCACGATTTCGGTTACCACTACGAGCTTGTCTTTCTGTCTCTCGCGCACTCGATCCGCGGCCTTGGCGACGATTGAGCGAGCTTGGTCTTCACCGGCCTTCTCGAGCGCCTCGATGTAGTTGTCAGGCGGCACCCAAGTTTCAACCGTCGGGAGCAAGGGCGGCTCGACCACCGAGATGATTTTCACTTCCGCGCTCCCGGGCCAAGGTCTGGTTGCGACTTCGTTGACCGCTGCATCGCTGAATGACGAACCGTCAATCGCTAACAGTATCTTCATTGTCAGCATCCTCCTGCGGCTTTAAGGATACGCGTCTACGCGGGTGTCGTAAATCGCTCGGGATGCGGCGGGCGCGAAAATGCAGGCAGAAAAGGAATGGACTGGGAGCTGACCTAACCACCGGCGGCGATCTGATCCAGGTAATCCCTAATCTCGTGATGACCG
>DATFWM010000631.1:0-5902 GCA_035259295.1 Blastocatellia bacterium
AAGAGCGGCAGCAACATTGATCCTGGTCAGAATGCCCACAGTCGCGAGCGACTCCGCATCGCTCATCTGCGGCGACTCGATGACCTCCTCGATCGTACGGCCGCCAAGGTGCGAGCAGATGTGCTCGTATTCACGCCGCACTTCGTCTTCTGTCGGATGCGGCGAGCACTCAATGCCCACGTGCCGGAGGTAATCGAGAGCCACAACGACGGCGCGGTCTAGCTGACCGAGCGCCGTGCAGACATCCATATGCACGCACGCGACCGCGGCCCGCTCGACCGTGTCGGCTGTGCGGTTTGACAGCGCGATCAAACGCTCATCAGCGGCCGCCGGCTCGCCGGTCAGAAACTCGCATTCGGCCCGTTCCAGTTCCAGTGCGAAGCTCAGGTCGCGTCTGCACTCCAAGCTGTCGACGCCCAGGAGCGCCGCACCCGCGATGAGATATTTGAGTGCCGAGGCATAAGCGGTAGACGCCTTCGCGCGCTTGCCCGCGATCAGATTGAGCTCGGCCAGATTCTCCCGCTCCTCTGGTGAAGTGATCAACGCCACGCCGCGGTTCAGTTGATTGACGATGTCGAAGATGGTCTCTTCCAGTTCTTCCAAAGAGGTTCGCGCCGCCAGCCGCCGGCCGATACGCAAGTGAACTTCGGCGCGCAAACTCTCCGGAATCAGTGAATACGCCGCTTCCTGAACACGGTCATGGATGAACTTGTAGGAGCCATCCCGCTGTTCAACCAATCCTTGCCGGAGGCTTTCCCAGAGAGCCGCCTGCACCTGCTCCTGCGAAGTGTCGAGAACGGTCGAGAGCGTCGCGATCTCGGCGAGATTTCCGAGACAGGCCATCTGCTGCAATGCCGTCTGCGTCTCAGCCGGCAGACGGATGAGCTTCCCGACCATGAGGTCCACCACATTGTCGGTGTATCCCTTGGCGTGAATGCGATCGATATCCCAAGACCAGCCCCCAGCATCATGATCGAAGGCAAGCATTTCTTCTTCGGCGAGCGAAGAAATGAACTGAATGGTGAAGAACGGATTGCCACCCGTCTTCTCCTCGACCAGTTGCACGAGTGGCATGTTCTGTTCAGGCTCACAACGAAGCACGTCCGCAAGCAACTGTGTGAGATGCCCTTGTGTGAGCGGTCCGAGCGTGATCTCGTTCACCTTTCCCCCGGCACTCCTGATCGCCTCAAGCTTACGCATCAGCGGATGAGCGGCATCGACTTCATTGTCACGGTAAGCGCCAATCACCATGAGGTGCTGTAGCCCGGAACGGGTCAACAGATCTTCCAGCAGGTCGAGCGTCGCAGCATCCAGCCATTGCAGATCGTCGAGAAACAAGGCCAGAGGATGCTCTGGCCTCGCGAATACGCTGATGAATCGGCGGAACACCAGTTGGAAACGGCGTTGAGCATCCTGTGCTGCGACTTCTGGAACTGGGGGCTGGTCTCCGATAACGAGCTTTAATTCGGGAACCAGATCCACAATCAGCTGGCCGTTCTGGTCCAACGCATCTCTCAGGTCGTGGCGCCATTTCTCCAGCTCTGTCTCGCTCATCGCCAACAGGGGTCGGATCAGACTCTGAAAGGCCTGTGCCAGTGTCGCGTAGGGAATGTCGCGCTTGTACTGATCGAACTTGCCGGAAGCGAAAAGGCCGCGCGGCGGCACCAGCACGGGCTGGAGCTCATTGACGACCGAGGATTTTCCAATGCCGGAATAGCCCGAGACAAGGACCAATTCCTGGACACCACCGTTCACGATGCGATCGAAGGAGGCGAGCAACGTCTCGACCTCGCGCTCACGACCGTAAAGCTTCTCCGGAATCACAAGGCGGTCGGGGATGTCGTGTTCGCCCGGCGGGAAATCGTGAATGCTGCCCTTCCTATCCAAGTCGTCCAGACAACGGCGCAAATCGCGTTCGACGCACGCGGCGGTCTGGTAGCGATCTTCAGGCGTCTTGGCGAGCAATTTCATCACGATGGCCGAGACTGAGCGCGGCACATCGCTTCGTCGCTCGGCCGGCGTCAGCGGCTGCTTGGCAATGTGGCAGTGAATCCATTCCATGGCGTCCGACGCGGTGAAAGGACGACTGCCAGTCAATAGTTCGTACAACATGACGCCAAGGGAGTACAGATCGCTGCGCGAATCGATCGAGCGATTCATTCTTCCCGTTTGCTCGGGAGCCATGTAGGCGAGCGTTCCCGAGATGAATTCGGGAGGTTCCGCGGACTGGCGCTCGCGCGGCAATTGAGAGGCGATACCGAAACCCCTCAGCCAGGTCTGGTCCGCAGCGGCGTTTACTAGCACGTTGGATGGTTTAAGGTCTTTGTGAATGAGACCACGTCTGTGCACCTGGTCAAGTGCTGCAGCGAGCCCAACCCCCCAGCGGAGGAACTGCTTTACCTCCATGGGCTGTCGGAGGAATCGATCGAGTGGCTCTCCATCTGGATCCTCGAACACGAGCATTGTCCGGCTCTGTTCCTGTGTGAGGGTTAGCGGTCGAACAGCCCATGCTGAAGCTAGGTCGTCTTTCAAAGAGAATTCGTGCTCTAACTTCTTAATGGTTGAATGAGCCGGATGCTCCACTATCGGTGATAATACGAGAATAGACGGTGGACTCATCTTTGCTTGGGCCTGCCGCAGTCCGCGGTACAGGATGAATTCGCCATCCTGATGGATCGCTTCTAGTCGGTATTGTGAAAGCTCCATTACAGATCAAACCCCAGGCTAACTCTGTTAGAGCACTAGTTTCCGGTTGCATTATTTTACACCTGTGCGGAGGTCGACGTGAGGTTGCGCAGAGCCGTTGACTTCTGAATGAACTCAACGAGTCCATTCAGAAACTGTTCGAGCTGCTTTTGAATCGCCTCATCGCGAAGTGTTCCATCTTTATTGAAAACCGTTTGTGCACGCGATACCAGCAGACGTCCTTCGAACCATGGATTGGTTCCCAGCGTGCATAACACTGGAAGCCAGGCATTAATCTAAACCCAAAGAGTTGGGGCCAAGATGGGGGCCTTACGTGTTGATACGAAGCCACGCCGAAGCGATACCTTGACGACCGCTAGGCTCGTAAATACTGGTTCATATCGTTTGGTAAGACTAGGTGATGGTGTTTCCAACGTTCTTAAAATCCGTCGTGAAGCGTGGCAAGAGGATCGTCATAGATAATGAGCCAAAACTTAGATTCGATGGGATTCATCGATCGCCAGAAGCACTGAAAAAAAATCCAACGAGACGGTTGCTTCTGGCAAAGCGCCGCGCAGGTCAGGATTTGACCGAAGCCTTTGCTCGCGAAGCTGGTGATGCGGGCCGCGTTCACTCACTTTCAAGCAGGCGCGTCAGCTCCGGCGCAAACGTGCGCGCGGCGCCCTGGTTATTTGCTTACTTCCTGAACTTGTTCACTCATCTATCGTCGTACCCGAGCCTCCTTCTCCCGCAGTAAGACGAACGAACGGCCTCGAGGTCGACATTGGACTCGAACGATTTCACCGAAATGATTGATAAATTCACATTAGGTTCATGTGAACTCGAGACTTACCAGCCGCCTCCCAAAGCCTTGTACAAAGCTACGAGATTCGTGCTGACTCTCGCTTCGCTTCGCGCCAACTCGTCTTCGCTCGCGTAAAGCGACTTCTGCGCCTCAAGTACCGAGAGAAAATCAGAAAGCCCGGCCGTGTAGAGTTCCTTTGACAGATCCACCGCCCGGCGATTGCTCGCCACCGCCTGTGCGAGTTTTGTTTGTTGCTGGCGCTCGCGTTCGTACGCCGTCAATGAATTCTCTACCTCTTCAAACGAGTGCCTGACCGTGTCCTCATAGATCAGAATCGCCTGGTCCAGTCGCGCATCCTGCGCTCTGATGTTTGAGCGAATCCGGCCGCCATTGAAGATGGGTAAACGAATGCCCACGCCGCCGAAGAAAAAATTTCCCAACCCCAGCGTGAGCCCGCCCGGCGATGTGGCTGTTCTTCCCAACAAACCGGTCAACTCAAATTTTGGATACAACTCAGAACGCGCGACGCCCAGCCTGGCAGTTTCAGCCACGATCTCCGCTTCCGCACGCCGAACGTCAGGCCGCTGTCGTAGCAATTCAGCGGGCAGTCCGACCGGTACCTCTGCGGGGGTCGTCGGAATCGGTTGAGCCGCGTAAAGTTCAGCCAACAGAGCTCCCGGGGACTTTCCGAGCAGGACGCCGAGGTGATGACTGGTATTCGTGATCAAGCCTTCAAGCTCGGGCACCGCTGCTTCCGTGGATGCGAGTTGAGCTTCAGCGCGCGAGACATCTAAATCGGTCGCCAGGCCGGCTTTCGCTCTGACCGCAGTCAGGTCGCGCGTATCCCTTTGGGTGTCGATATTGTTGTGTGTCACTTCCAGCTGTCGTTGATAGCCACGCAGCTCGATGTAACTGCGGGCGACTTCCGCGATGAGTGTCACCCGTACGTCACGACGTGATTCTTCGGCTGCTTGTACCTCAGCGGTTGCGGCTTTGACTGAGTTGCGAACGCCACCGAAAAAATCCAGTTCCCAACTGGCATCGAATCCTACTTGCCACAAACCGCTTTCAACCGGAACCTTCGCATTAGGAGTTTGCAGCACCGTCCGATGGCCGGCGATCACATTCGTTTGATCGACGCTCGGAGACCGGGCAGAATTGGCCACCCCGCGCATCGCGCGCGCTTCATTCACGCGCGCGCTGGCAATTTTCAAATCTGTATTCCAAACCAGCGCCTCTTCTACCAACCTTTCGAGCTGGGGATCACGAAAGCTTTTCCACCATTGTTGGAGTTTCGCAGCCTCCCGAGTCGTGCCTTCGCCCTCCTCGGTGGCCCAAGCCACGGGCACTTCAACCAGAGGCTGCTTCTTAACTTTCTGCTTCTTTGACTGCGCCACGGACTGTAGCGCAGTCATTGTCAACATCAACGACAACAAGCCGACTGAAAATAGAACCCTTAGTGATGTCATCTCGCACCATCTTTAACCGAAGCAATCTTGCCCGGCGGGCTGGTCGAAATGAACACGTCCATTTGCTGCCCTACGCGGAAAGGCACCTTCGGATCTTTGAAGCGATAGATCACTTGCAGCACGCGCGTATCAACCCGCTCAGTGCTGTCGCCGGTCAGGGACTTTTTCGGGACGACATATGGTTCAAAGCGCACGAATTCCAGAGCCACCTTCTGGATGCCGTTGCCGCGCTCCGCCGCTTGCGCCGGCGCGTCGGGGCGGACTTTCCAGCCTTCATTTTCATCAACATCAACACGCACGTTGAGCCGGCTGGTGTCACCCATGACTATCAGGGGCTTATTGAGAGTCCCGACCTGTGCATACTCCCCTGCGCGAACGTTTACCTGAAGGATTTCGCCGGTGACCGGAGCCCGCATCGTCAGCCGGTCAATATCAGTCTGAATTCTTTTGACCTGAGTTTCGGCCGAGGCGACCTCGGCTCTTGCAATCTTCACATCTGGTCCCCACGCACCGGCTTTTAATAGGGCCAGTGCGGCTTTCGCTTCATCCAGTTTCGCGGCGGCAGCGTTGGTAGCCTGACGCCGGCGTTGCAGATCCTCTTCGCGAATGGCGCGGCGATCGCTGACGCTCTCAATTAACTTCTGTTGCACCGTCGCGTCGGCGAGCGCGGCTTCAGCTTCGCGCACCCGCGCTTCAGCCGGTGGAATTTCTTCCGGCCGCGGCGACGCTTCAAGTCTGGTCAAACGCTCGCGAGCCGCGTCGAGGGCAGCTTTGCGTGTGGCTATTTCAGCCTGTAGATCTCGATCATCAAGCGAGAAGAGATACTGACCGGCTTTCACCCGATCACCGGCTTTGACATAGACCTTGACCACCAGACCGGACACCGCCGTGCTGATGGAAATGTTTTCGGAACTCGCTTCCACCAAACCGACGGCGCCTACCG
>DATFWM010000632.1:0-4874 GCA_035259295.1 Blastocatellia bacterium
GACGCCGACCTCCGGCAGCAAGGTCGAGTAGAAGTCTCGCTTGAGCTTCTCAGTCGGGCCTGCCCCAGCTGCTACTAACTCGGCGACGCGCGACATGGCTAGGAATTGCGCGCGCCTGAATCGGTCAGCGGAAAGCTCGATGTTCATCTCCTTCTTGACGAAGTGACAAACGTAAGCAGAGTCGAGGTGAATGAGTGTCCCGCCCGCGTCGAAGAAGATGGCTGTGATGTCTCGATGAGCCACTTACGTTTCTGATGGGGTGACTGCCGCGCATGCTTGGTAGTAGGGGCTTTAGCGGGAAGCTGGTATCAGTCTTACAAACTTCCGCCTGAAGGCCGAACTACAAACATCAACTTCGCCGGTTCTTGATCATCCGATACGCCCGGTGAATCTTCTTCTCCCGGTTCTTGCGCTTGAGATTCAGCCGCTCGTCCATTCGCGAATCCAAATATTCAAGCTCACGCTCCAGCTTCAGATAATGCTCATAACGATCAGCGTCGAGTGTCCCATCGGCGAGCGCCTCACGCACCGCACAGCCCGGTTCGTTCTGATGCCGACAGTCGCTGAAATAACAAGCTGCTGCAATCGACTCCACGTCGGAGAAAGCCTCGCTCAGTGAGCCGCCAACCTCCCACAACTGAAGCTCGCGCATGCCTGGCGTGTCGATCAACAACCCGCCGCTCTTCAACACGATCAGCTCGCGATGAGTCGTCGCATGCCGTCCGCGGCTGTCATGCTCGCGCACCTCGAGTGTCTTCTGAATGTCTTCTCCCACGATCCGATTGATCAGCGTAGATTTGCCGACCCCCGATGATCCGAGGAAGGCAATGGTCACCCCGTTCGAGATATACTGGGGAATTTCGTCCAGACCGTGTCCAGTGACGGAGCTGATCGCGTGAACCGGAGTTCCGAGCGCAACCGTCTCGACTTCCAGAATTCTTTCATCGACTTCGTTGCAGAGGTCAGCCTTGCTCAAGATTACAACCGGCGCAGCGTTGCTCTCGAAGGCGGCTACAAGATATCGCTCCAGACGTCTGAGATTAAAGTCATGATCTAGCCCCTGAACAAGAAAGACCGTATCAACGTTAGCGGCAACAACTTGTTCTTCGGTGTTCGCGCCTGCCGCCTTGCGAGAGAACTTGCTTCGCCGGGGCAGGACACCATGAATCCGCGCAAGCCCATCGCGCTCGGGTTTCGAGAACGCAACCCAATCTCCCACTGCCGGAAAATCAGCGGCGCTCTCGCTGTCGAATCTCAATTTGCCGCTAACCCGAGCCGGCAACTCGCCGTTTTCGGTATACAACCGATATGCGCCTCGTTGTTCGAGTGCGACTCTTCCCTGGGAGTGGCCCTGCTTATGAAAAGGTTCGAATGCGCGCTCGAAGAACTCGCTCCAACCAAGTGATGTCATTTCGTTCATAGACATTACTTCTTTGAAGCGGACTTTGCCGCGCGTCGAGCCCCGGCTCCGTCGCGGTGCGAGCCGGCAAAGGCGGAAAAGCCCGGAAAGCGCGCGGCCGCTCCTAGTTCTTCCTCGATGCGCAACAGCTGGTTGTATTTCGCGATTCGATCAGTGCGGCTTGCGGACCCGGTTTTAATTTGTCCAGCGTTCGTGGCAACTGCGAGATCGGCGATGAAGGTGTCTTCGGTTTCGCCGGAACGGTGAGAGATTACGCAAGTGTATCCGTGAGCCTTAGCCATCTCGATTGTATGCAACGTCTCGGTAAGCGAGCCGATTTGGTTCACCTTGATCAGAATCGAATTGGCGACCTTCTCGCGAATTCCTCGCGCGAGATATTCGGTGTTGGTCACAAACAGATCATCGCCGACAAGTTGAATCAGCTCGCCAAGCTCTTGAGTGAATGTCGCCCAACCTTCCCAATCGGATTCGGCCAGCCCGTCTTCAATCGAAATTATCGGATACTGATCAATCCAACTTTCGTACAGCGCAATCAGCTCGTCCGAGCTCATTCGCGCGCCCGTCGATTTCTTGAAGACGTACGAGCCTCGCTCGTAGAACTCGCTCGACGCAGGATCGAGCGCAAGCGCGATCTGAGTGCCCGGTTTGTAGCCCGCTTGATTTATGGCTTCGAGTATCGCTTCGATTGCGTCGTCGTTTGACTTCAAATTCGGTGCGAAGCCCCCTTCGTCGCCGACCGCGGTCGACTGTCCCCGTTTGTTCAACACCGCCTTCAGCGAATGAAACACTTCGACCCCTGCGCGCAAGGCTTCCGAGAACTTCGTGAAGCCAGCAGGAACTATCATGAACTCCTGAAAGTCGACGCTGTTATCGGCGTGCGCGCCGCCGTTGAGAATATTCATCAACGGGACCGGCAGCGTGCGCGCGCCCGCTCCGCCGAGATAAGCGTACAACGGAAGTCCTATCGCATCCGCAGCAGCGCGCGCGGTCGCAAGCGACACAGCGAGAACCGCGTTCGCTCCAAGCTTGCGTTTGTTCGGAGTAGCGTCGGCAGCAAGCATCGCCAAATCGATGTCGGCTTGCATGAGCGCGTCGCGTCCCGTGACGGCTTTCGCGATCGTCTCATTGACGTTGGTGACTGCTTTCAGCACACCCTTGCCGTCGTATCGTTTCTTGTCGTTGTCGCGAAGCTCGATCGCTTCGTTTTCGCCGGTCGAAGCGCCGGACGGAACAGCCGCGCGTCCGACTATGCCACTCGCGAGCGTAACTTCGGCTTCGATGGTCGGGTTGCCGCGCGAGTCCAAAATCTCACGTGCGCTGACCCGCTCGATTGTTGTCATATAGACTCCATTGTTTCACAGATTGCTTGCGCATCAAAGATTGCTATAGACTAAAGCCGCTTTGCAAGAGACAACATCCACGAGAGAAATCACGCTCGGACACAGCCCCGATCCCGACGACGCCTTTATGTTTTACGCGCTGGCGGCTGACAAGATCGACACTGACGATCTGGCTTTTCGACACGTTATCGAAGACATCGAAACGCTCAACCGGCGAGCGATGAACGCCGAGCTTGATGTAACGGCTATCTCGATTCACGCCTACGCGTACGTGCTAGACAAGTATGCGCTGCTAACGTCGGGCGCGTCGATGGGAGATAACTACGGCCCGTTGGTGATCGCGCGCGAGCCGACGAGTCTCGACGAGTTACGCCGCGCGACCATCGCCGTGCCGGGGTTAATGACCACAGCTTACCTCGCGCTGCGGCTGTGCCTCGAAGAAGTGAAGACCGTTGTAGTGCCGTTCGACCAGATTATGGACGCAGTCGAGCGACGCGAGGTTGATGCGGGCTTGTTGATTCATGAAGGCCAGTTGACTTATGCGGCGCGCGGGTTCAACAAGGTAATTGACCTAGGCGCGTGGTGGATGTCGGAGACAGGCCTGCCGCTTCCGCTGGGCGGCAATGCGATCAAGAAGTCGTTGGGTCCCGAGCTCATCGCAAAGGTTTCCGGCTTGCTTCGCGAGTCAATCGAATACGGTCTGGCGAACCGCGAGACCGCCGTGCGTCATTCGATGAAGTATGGCCGCGGGATGGCTGAGTCGCTGACTGACAAGTTTGTCGGCATGTATGTGAACGACTACACGATTGACTACGGCGAGCGAGGCCGCGAGGCTGTGAGGCGATTGCTACAGCGCGGTCACGAGGCCGGGGTCATTCCTCGACCTGTTCAGCTCGAATTCGCTTGAAATCTCCACCGGCACTAAACAACCCATCCAGCTAATCACGCATCGAAAGCCGCTGCTTTACAAGCTGAGCGGGCCTGCTGTACGCTTGCTGACGAGGTAAGGCTTCCAACGTTAACCTTACGTTAGTGAGGAACACAATGTATTCACTTGAGAAATTCAGGTCTGTGGGTCGCGGATTTGCGCTTTCACCTAACTGGCTGCAAGAGTTCTTCCGTCGCTACACCTTTCTGGCACTGGTTGCGCTGTCGGTGGTCGCCGGGATGATGTTCGGCGCGACGGTGGCATACCAGGCGAGCATGACGGAGCAAGCGCAGGAGGTCGCCGGCCTCGCGAACTACCGCCCGAATCTCGTGACCCGCGTGATCGCCGATGACGGCAAAACAGTTGTGGGCGAGTTCTCGCTCGAACGCAGAATTCCGGTTAGCTACGATCAGATTCCCGAGACGATGAAGAACGCCATTTTTGCGATTGAGGACGATCGCTTCTTTCAACACATAGGCGTAGACCCGATTCGCATTGTGACCGCCGCGTTCAAGAACATTCTCAAGAGCCGCAAGGCAGAAGGAGCGTCGACACTTACTCAACAACTCGCGCGCTCGCTCTACCTCACGCCCGAGAAGACCTACACCCGCAAGATCAAAGAAATATTGTTCGCACTACAGATTGAGCGCTACTACACCAAAGAACAGATAATGGAGATGTATTGCAATTATATCTTCCTGGGCGGAGGCGCGTACGGGTTCGAGGCCGCGTCGCAATACTATTTCTCTAAATCTCTCAAGGACCTCACGCTCGAAGAATGCGCGTTGCTTGCGGGACTTCCCAAAGCGCCGAGCCTTTACTCGCCGACTCGCGATGAGAAGGCCGCGCTCGAACGGCGCAACGTCGTGCTGTACCGAATGCGCGAGGAAGGTTATATCACCGACGACGAATACAATCGGGCTCGCCAGACCAGGATCAATCTGAACATCAGCCCGCCGCAGAACGCCAACAACTCGATCTTCGGCTACTTCGTCGAAGCGGTTCGGCAGGAGTCGGAAGAGACCTTCGGCACGTGGCAGACTCAAACTGGCGGAATGAACATCTACACGACAATCGATCCGGTTGCTCAGCGAGAAGCGGTGCGAGCGGTGAGAAAAGGCTTGCACTCATATGAGGACCGGCACGGTAAGCGCTGGCGGGGCAAGCTTACGAACCTGCTGGACCA
>DATFWM010000633.1:0-5544 GCA_035259295.1 Blastocatellia bacterium
CTCAATGCCTCTTCGGCTCTGCCTTGTTGATGGCATTTAGACTCTCGTTGATTGCTTGTTGGGCCGGTGAAAAGCGAGGCTCAAAAGCTAACGACGATTTGAACAGCTCGATCGCCTGTTCGTGTCTGCCGTTCGCGGCAAGATAACGGCCTCGGTTGTAGAACATCGTCACATAGACGGGCAGCACCTTCAGCTTGACCACGTCGTCGTCCTCGAACTTTGTTGTGCCGTCAGCCAGGCCGCGGGTGATGAGTTGCGGATCGGAAGGTTGCCGAAATTCGCGTCCCTCGACAAGCTGAAAGACGAGGCCTTGCGGGACAAACTGGTATGAGTTAGCCAGTGATTTGGTAAGCTCCGAATCTGTGCCGTCGCGATTTGCGGCGATATCCAGAGTTACGTAGACCGGAGCCGAGTGGATGTGATTGTTAACAAACGCGACGATCATCTCGTAGAACCGCGAGTTGATCCGCTGGTTAAGTGTAAGGTCGCGCTGATAAAGATCAGCGTCGTGCTCCCAGTGCCGAAGGTCCTCCAAAAAGGCATCGACCTTGTCCCGAGTTTGTTCGATCGTCGCCGGATAAACGCGGTTCAAGTAATCGTAATACCACGAGCGCCGAAGCTGGTTTATGTCGATGATCACAGTGTCGCCGCGCCGATGTTCGATTTCGCGAACGTAAAGCATCGGCGAGTAGACTTGCCAATCGCGAGTCAGCAGCATCCCGCCCGGCTCGATTGTGGACAGAATGTTGTCAACGTAGTCTCGCCCAATGAAGTAATGAGCTCGGTTGTTATAAGGCAGATTCCCGGCGAGCGAAACAACCGGAAGGACCAGCGCAACACCCGCAGAAATGTACCGCGCTCGGCCCGGTTTCGCGAAGCTGACCAACCATTGCACGCCGAAGCCGGCCGCGATTGCCATCGAGATGAAAGTCGGCAAGTAATACGCATCTTTATCTTCTGCGATCTCATAGCCTAGGCAGTATGCAAGATCGGCTGCGAT
The DNA here is from genome assembly GCA_035259295.1 of Blastocatellia bacterium. GTDB lineage: Bacteria > Acidobacteriota > Blastocatellia > UBA7656 > UBA7656 > Onstottus_A. The sequence goes on from DATFWM010000633.1 coordinate 1,001, forward strand.
CACCAGCGCGAGAAACCAGAAGATCGCTTTATCGCGACGATATGCCGCGACCAGTCCGGCGATCGCCAGCGCGGGCGCTGCTGGCAGCCACCACGGACCAAACTCGCGAGCGGCCAACTTGATGAAGTCGCCGAACTGGCCTGCCATCGTCTGCAGCGAGAAGGATAGAAAGACTTGATACTGTTTGCCGGTGACGTGCCACCATAATCGCTCGAAGGTCCGCGGGTCACCCCAATTCATGATTGGCGATCCAGAAGCCGCGAGCGGAAGATAAGCGTAGACCGCGAAGAGCCCAGCGAATGCACACAGAGCCGCATAGATCAATTGCCTGCTACTGAAAAATCGACTGCCCTCTGTTGCGAAAACCAGCGCAGCAAAGGCTGGCAGCGACAATCCGACGGTGACGTGATGAACGCCGAGCGCAAGGCCGAAGACAAATGCGGCGACGTAGAGGAGACTGGGCGAAGTGGCGAGGGGTCGAGAGGGTGAGCTGCGGCGCCAGCGGAACATAAGCAGAAAGATCAGAAGGATCAAAAGTGAGTTGAGAGTGTAAACTTCAGCTATCGTGGCGTAGGCCCAAAGCGTTCTTGAGAACGCTAACAACAGTCCGGTCACTATGCAGGGAACCGCCAGCGAGAATGTGTCCTCAGTTGCTGGCGGTGGTTTGGGAGTTTTCCTTGTTTTCTTGCCGCCCTCCCCTTTCTTCCTCAACGAGACTGAGAGCCGCGCGCCTGCGATTGCTTCCAATGCGACCATCGTCGCAATCGCCGAAGCTAGCGCGGCAAACAACGCCGATGCGAAGTTCACTCGCATTGCGATGCTACCAATCGGAACGAGTGTCGCCAGGTGCGCCAGCAAAACGTAAAGCGGAAATCCAGGCGGATGAGCGACACCCAGCGTGCGGGCGGCGAGGATCAGCTCGCCGCTGTCGACAAGTGTGGCGGTGGGAGCGAGTGTCGACGTGTACAAGACCAGTGCCGCGGTGAATACGGCGAAGGCACAAGCCACAACAACCTTGTTCGCGTGAGATGGTTCGACTGTCGGAGCTGCGCTTGTCATCTTGCGCTGGTTTTCTTGTAACCGGTGAAACGAACGTTGACGATAACCCGCGTGAAGTTGCGCCCCACTCGAATGCTGTCGTCGGCTGAGGTGTACGCGGGGAACCAATACTTATCGTAGTTCTGAAAGTAAGTCTCGAACTTCGGAGTTTGATGCGCGCCTTGCTCGGGCAGCGCGCGGCCTTCAACTTTGACGACGCAAAGATCCTGATCGTCAATCCAGACGCGGCCTTTCAGGTAGCGGTCGGGACTCTTGTCGGGATCGGGTAGCTTGACCTTCGGCTTCACGTCGAACACAAAAGTATTAAGTTCGTCGACGCGTTCGCGACCTACATAATTCAGCTCGTATTGATTGAGTGTCTCGGGAGTGATTATGAAACTGTAGACGCGAGTCAGGTTGTTGGCGGCGTTCGTGCCGATGTAGACGTCCTTCGGCAGAGTCGAAGTGTTCTCGAGGATCTTCTCACGGCGGGTTCGGTCGCGATCGAACCATACTTGTGAGAAGCGATAGAACTTTCCGGTGATCGTGTCCGCCTGACTGACGGTTTGGATCGTCAGCTCGGCGTAGTAGCTGTAATCTTTGAGCGCCGCCGCAAGCCGGGCGCCGCGTTCAGCGGCGTTCGAGAGAATCTCGTTCTGCGAGAGCTGTTGGGGCGTCCTCAGCTCGGCGCTCGACACAGACGCCGCGATCATGATCGATGCGATGATGGTCCGAAGGGCGTCGCGCATCAGGCATCAAGGCTTCCTCTTCAATTCAGGCTTGGGAGGAGCGGGCGGCTTGGTCTTGCTCTTTTCAGCGGATTTGCTTTCTTCGTCGCTCGCAGCCTGGCCTTCTTCGGCGAGTCGAATCCGCGCGCTGAACTTCTTATAGTTTGTATAACGCACTACCATGCGTAGATGGACCGAGGGCCCCTTCTTGAAGTCCAGCACGTCATCAGCATAGACGTACGTCGGGAACCAATAGCGCCCGTCAATGTTTTCGCGATAGCTTTCGAAATGCGGAAATTTTTGCTTGTCAACTTCCGGGACTGCTTGGCCTTTAACCTTAACAATCTGAAGGTCTTGATCGTCGACCCAGATTCGGCCCTCCAAATAGCGCTCGCCTTTGACTATCGTCTTCGGCTTCACGTCAAAAACGTATGTGTTCAATTCGTCGAGCTTTTCTTTGCCGATGTAATCAATCTGGTATTTGAGAAGGTCTTCGGTCGAAAGCGCGAATGGCTGCACGCCAGCCAGGTCCTGCATGTCTTCGTTAGTAATCTGAAGCTCGGTTAGTGTGGCGGGCGGAAAGAACGTTATTTTCTCGATTCTGTTGCCGCGGTCGTCCAGGACGATGTCCGAGACACGATGAAACCGTCCGGTCACCGAACCGGCTTCTCCGAGAGTTATCAGATCAAAATCCTGCGTGAACGCGTAGTTGTTTCTCGCGATTTTATTTTGCGTCTCGGCCTCGGCGAACCGCCTAATGACCTCCGCAATCGACAGAGGCTGGGCTTTTTGCGACGGGCCCTGATAACCGAGCACGGGCACTGCGATTATCGTAAGTATCAATGACAGAACAACCGTTCTAAACTGCATTTTCAAATTCCTCCTGAGGCTTAAGCTTCAATTCTACTGTTGGGGATGACGAGTTAACAAGCCAGTTTTATGGCGCTCGACGTGGCCGCTCCCGTGTTGTACTCTTTTCAGTTCGGTCGTTGAAAACTCGTCGGCTCCGCTTGCGAGCGACATCGATGACATTAACTGCTTAAGTAGAATCAAGATTGGAGGCGATATGCGCGTGAAGTCTATTTGTCTGGTTTGTATGCTTTTGTGTTTCGCGATCGCCGCGGCTGCTGCAGCGCCCGACCCGTTGAGCGGCACGTGGACAGGAGACTGGGGACCGACCGAGACCCACCGAAATCCGGTGACGGTCGAGTTGAAATGGGACGGCAAGGCTCTGACCGGAACTGTGAACCCCGGAGCAAACGCGGTTGCCCTGAAAAACTGCACATTCGACGCCAAGACCGGCGCGGTGCACATGGAAGCCGATACGAAGGGCCGCAGGGGCAACGACATCCACTACGTGATCGACGGCAAAGTCGAGGGTAACACGATGACCGGCAGCTGGAATCACGATAACCGCAAAGGCGATTTCAAGATTACAAGGAAGTAGATTAACTGCCGGGAATGCTCGCCATGATGTGCGCGTCTCGTCGTGGACGACACGAGCCGAGCTTATAGCAGCGTCTGCGAGTTGGAGTTGTAAACAAGCTTCCCGGAGAAATGATCGTTCGGTAGATCATTTCTCCGGGAATTAGCGCTCTGACCGGTTGACCGTGTGTTACGAAGTTGTCCCAACGTTGAAGCTGTAGTGGAAGCCGCCAGTCACCACCGCAAGGATAATCGCGACGATGATCAGCACGGTCCAGATCAGCATTATATTCCTGACGCCGGCTTTCCCCGAATTGATCCAGCCCCAGATGAACGTCCAAAGGGAACACGTGATGATTCCTATGATCCCGTGAACGACGCCACCCACCTGAAACTGTTTGATCAACACAACGATGAAGCAGACCAAGCACGCGAGCGAGATGAGCAACTGTAGGATCTGCATGCCTCACAAGCCTCCGTTCTCTCGATTTGTACTTCAAAAAAGCCGGTTGACTTATAACCGTAACATGGCGCTGATTCAAGCTATCGTTCCACCGCCGTCGACAACGATAGTGTGACCTGTGATGTAACCAGAAGCGGGTGACGCAAGAAAAACGGCCACACCTTTCAGCTCGCCTTCGCTGCCCACGCGTCCCATCGGCACAGCGGCTTCGATTTGAGGCTGAGCGGCCGCGAGCACCTTCTCGGTCATGCGAGAAGGGAAAAAGCCCGGCGCGATTGCGTTGACCCGGATGCCCCGCCTCGCCCACTTGGCTGCGAACTCGCGGGTCATCGCGATCATTCCGCCTTTGGCCGCGACGTAACCGACGATGTGCTGGCCGTTCTCCATCGAGCCGCGAAGACCGGCAACCGAAGCTACATTAATGATGTTGCCGCTTCGGCGCTTGAGCATCTCGCGTCCGGCGCGCTGAGAGAAAAGAAACGCGCCGGTCAGGTTGATTTTAAGCACCATATTCCATTTCTCGATCGGATGCTCCTCGATCGGTTGGCCCCAGGTCACTCCGGCGTTGTTCACTAGGATGTCAATCTGCCCAAACGTCTCGATGGTCTGATCGACGACCGCTTGGACCTCGTCCGGATTGGACACGTCGCACAGCGCGCTCTCGCACCGGTAGCCTCGGCGGCGAAACTCCTCGACGGCGGGCGTCAGCCACTGCTCACGCCGCGCCAGAATCATAAGCGAAGCGCCAGCTTCCGCCAGCCCTTCGGCCATCTCTTTGCCAAGTCCGCGAGAACCTCCCGTCACCAGCGCGACTCTTCCCGAGAGGTCAAATAATTCTTTCAATGTCGGCACGTGTTACGTCTCCTCTTTAGCTTTGCGACTCGCAAAGA
>DATFWM010000634.1:0-4141 GCA_035259295.1 Blastocatellia bacterium
TTGCCGTCGGTAAAATATGCGACCGGGTCGTAACCTTGCAGGGCGAGCCCGTTGTGATCGACGTTTACTACGTCTGACGCCAGGCTGACAGAGGCCAGCGCGAGCAAAGATAAAACAAATGACACGATTTTGGTTTTCATAGGTAGTTAGTGGTTGAGCTGTTTGTGGGGAAGAGCTACTGTGAGGTAATGCGTAGTTGAGTGTTGGGGGTCGTGTGCGACGGCTGGGAAAGTATTATCTTTCTCTTCTCAAGGTGAGGGTTCAGAGTGGTTGTCTGGATGCTTTTTGAGACTGCGAGCCGGGGTTCTCTTCCGGGAACGAGTAAATCTATTGTGAACGTGCTTCGCAGGCCGGCGAGCCCGATACCCGCCTGACCCAGGGTGGGGAATATCAGAACAGTTAGCAGGGCGATAACAATCGTTTTCATGATTTATGAACTCGCTTCACTAGGCCTAACGAGAAGTAATGTGGGTTTCGCTTTCCGAGATTGGCTTACAGACGAAGTAAAGAAACGGTCCCTGAACTTCCTTGAACCAGTGCGGAACACCGGCCGGGACCAGGACTACGTCTCCTTTGCCAATCTTATGAGTTTCTCCGCCGTCGATGGCGCTGCCTCGAATCTCGCCAGGTGCGATTTCCTTCGGATCCCGCGCAGTTCCACCCGTGACAAAAGTCGCCGACCCTTCGACTACATAGATCACATCGGTCGCGTGAGTGTGGATCTCAGCCAACCCTGGCGCGTCGCGACGACTTGCGTTGACCTTGTAACCCATAGCTTCGGCGAGAGTGCCATCCTTGGCAAAAGCGTTGGCTACCTCCTTATGGTCAATGACTGTCGCTTTTGCCGAGTCCCCAGCGATACTGGGCCCGGTTGATGAATCGAGCGACGCCTTCGGTGCAGTCACCGGCGAGATCGCCGTCGCACCGGCCATCGCTAACTCCTCATCCTGCGCGGCGCTCGCGGCGCCACTCACACCGATCCCACCTACAACCTGTCCATCGACAATAATCGGAACACCACCAATCAATGGCGTAAACCCGTCGACCGCGGTCATGGCAGTTCGCCCTTTGTTGATTAACTCCTCGAAGAACCGAGTAGGTTTCTTAAACAAAACTGCGGTCCGGGCTTTGCCGATCGAGATCGTGGCTCCCATGGCAAAGGTCCCTTCAAGACGTTCCAGAGCCATCAGGTTGCCGCCTTCGTCGACGACGGCGATCACTCCGCCAGGAGCATTGTTTTTGTGGGCGTAGTCAACTGCCGCTGAGATTGCTTTCTTCGCCTCAGCAAGATCGAGTGACTTCTTATTAATGACATCACCGCGGGTACCCGCCAGGCCAGTGAGAGCCGCGAGCAAAGCTAAGATGGTTGCTTTCGTTTTCATAAATGAAGGGCAATTAGATGTCTTGCTAAGGGCGGTAAGCCTTATCTCACCGGATGCTCGAAGGTCGCCTCGCCTAGATTCACCTCCGCAAAGGCGCACCAGATCTGCACCTTGGCGATGTCGGGCACGTATTTCGGCACCTCGATCGATTTGTTTATCTTGTCGCCCTTGATCAGAAGCTTTTGCAGCAGGTAGGTGTTGCCTTGGGAATCAACCACCTGCCAGTGCGGATCCGGAGTTTGCGGAGTTATGAAGTCGTCGGACAACGTGAGGATGCTCTTACCGCCTTCGATCGTGTGGGTGACAAAGCCAGTATTCGCCTTAGGCCCTTGAAATGGCCCGCTCTTGTGACTATCTCCGGCGAAGGTTTGGAATGCGCCGAAGGCGATTGCGATTAATGAGATAATGAGAGTTTTCTTGTTCATTGGTTGGCTGCTGTGGTTAGGTTTCGCAGGGGCTTGTCCCACTGCTTTTGTCCGATTCGTCGTGCTTCGCGCAGAATCCTTACAGCCGACGGCTAATTGCGCCGGAGTAGCGCTCTCTCAGGTGCCGATGCCAGGCGCGGGGATGGTTAGTCTCCCGTCACCTAATCTCCGGCCACTGTTTCCGAGGAACTGCGGCGACATAAATGCGGCGCGCAGAAGCTGGAATCCGGCGATCCGGACGTTGTACGTCGTGTTCTTGATTTTCTCGCCTCTGGAGCGATCGGATCTCCGACCGTAGATAGCGGGATTTGGTCTGCGCGTGTCGGCGACTACGGAAGGCGATCCCCACTGGGAGGATTGCTAAACACTGCGGCAGTTGCTACGGATTCGCCGCGCACGCCTGGCCGGCGAAGCTACCGAAAAGGCTACGGTTTTGCCAGCCATGCAGCATCGGTCGCTTCGAGCCGCGGCGAGATCACAGCACGGGTTTGGCGAGTTCTTCGACGATATCGATACACGCTCTCATCGCTACCGAGGGATTATCGGCCTTCCACGCGATGCACGATTCGGTCATGACTTTCGGGGCAAGCGGCCGAAACACTACGTTGTCGTGAGGCACCTTCTTTACCTGATCAGGTACCAGCGCGAGACCCAATCCTGCCCCGACTGATTGGATGATCCTTCGCTGGGTCTCAAGGTCCTCGAGCACGCGCGGGGCAAAGCCAGCTCGACGGCAGGTTTCAGTCAACCAGCGTCGGTATCCAGGATAGCTCACCTCAGACATTCCGATAAAAAACATTGATTCGAGATCCTTGAGGTTGATTGTCCGCCGACGTGCCAATGGCATCTGCTTTGGCATAGCGACGACAGTGTTGTACGAAGTGATTGAACGAAATCGCAGCCCGGCCTCCTCGACTGCTTCGCCCAGACCGACGAAACCCAGATCGATCTTGCCGTCCCGTAGGGCGAGAAATTGGGTCCCGCAGCTCATATCGAAGAGATTGACCGGGACTGTTGGAAATGCCTCTTGGAAGGAAGTTAGCGTCGCAGGCAAGAGGTCATAAAGAAAATCAGCCACGTAACCAACATTAAGCGCCGAAACTTCCTTTCGGCTCAGTTGGCGCACCGACTCGACAATTTCTTCGCTCAGTGCGAGCACGCGTTTGGCGTCGGCTAGAAACGCTCGACCCTCAATTGTCAGGTTTACCCGTTGTTTTGTCCGATCGAGGAGGCGGACCCCAAGCTCACTTTCCAGGTCCTTTACCTGCCGGGTCAGTGCCGGCTGCGACAAGTGCAATTTCTCCGCCGCCCTGGTGAAGTTGAGGGCTTCGGCGGTTGCCACAAAGTAGCGAAGATGGCGAAGCTCAATAAGTCGATGCGCGGTTAATGGTTTGAAAGCGAGATCATCGCAAAAGCGACTTGCTGGATTTGCCGCAGATACTGGGAGTGCGCTTCCGTTCGTACAATGATTCTGCGCCAACCTTGGAGTCGAGCCGTTGAAGGATGGACGCGTTGTGAGTCGAATCGAGTTATTCATAGGGAAATGGCTTGATTAAGCAGTGCGTTTTTTCCTTATGTCCAAAAGCAAAGAATCTCCGAAATTGCAAAAAGGTGAGGCGAGCGTGACGAAAATAACCCGCACCGCAAAAGCGACCTGCGCCCGTCCAGTGCTTTTCGAAAAGTGTAGGATCGCCAGTCAGAGCGTTGCCCAAGGTGCCATTTAGATTGATGCGCAGAACGTATCGCAACCCAAAAACAAAGTATTGGCTGACCGCTGTTCCAAGCCTGAAGGAAAGCGCCATGAAAACCATGAATCTATTCGTTCAGCTAAAACAAACAGCTCCACTGATTCTCGTCTTACTCCTTGCGTGCCTCGGGTCTCCACTTACCTGTGCTCAGAATCCATCAGGTGACATTCAGTCCCAAAGCCGCTCACTGGTAGGAACATGGAGGAGTGGAAACTTCGCGTACACGTTCTTCCGAGACGGAACGTACGTCTATGTCGGCGCTATTGTCACTTCCGGAATGCAGACGAAAACATCGGAAAAGGGGACTTATTCAGTGAATGGATCCAAATTAATAATTCAGAGAGAGAGCGGTATTATTGCTACCTCTATGAACTACACCCAGGATCTGGGGCCGGAGACTAGGACCTTTCCCTACGCGCTAGATGGACGGACACTACGACTAATCTATCCGGACGGTCGTCCGCAGGACTTTTATTGGTCCGAATAATGGTGACCAACTTCGACGCTGCGGTGTTTATAGCCGCAACAACGCTCATGTTCAGCTTCTCGTAGAAATGCTCTTCCGAGGCACAATTAATGATAACGC
>DATFWM010000635.1:0-2063 GCA_035259295.1 Blastocatellia bacterium
TACGCGCGTCGACGACCCAGGGAAGGTTGGTGGCGCGAACGTGATTTTCGATGACCGGCCCGGCGACGCCGAAGCCGGCGGCAACGACGCGATCGGAAGACAAATGCGAAGCAGCCTGTCGCGAAAATTCCTTGACGATAAGGTCGAAGGAAGCGAACTCCTTGCTGGCAAAGCGCTGTTTGAAGACGGTGGTGAGCTTCCCGTTCTTCTCCGAGAAAATGGCAAGGTTGCACTTCGTGCCGCCCACATCTCCCGCAAGGATCACCTATCCCCCTAAGGTGTTTCGATGTCTAGTCCAGCTCTACCGCTGGCGTTTGCCGCAGTTCGCGCCATGGCGAACGTCAAGATGCTTTCAACGTGGCTACGGGTTGTACCACTGACGGCCTTCTTGTTCCAGCAATTGATCAGATTCGCGCGGCCCCCAACTACCAGACGCATACTGGGGGACACTGGCCGTTTTTGCGGCACTCCAGACATCGAGAATCGGATCGACCAGTGCCCAGGCAGCTTCGACGCTGTCGCCGCGGTCGAACAACGTGGCGTCGCCGCGAACGCAGTCGCTGATCAGCGTAGCGTACGCGCTGTGCGCGCCGTCGCCAAAGCCCTCGCGATAGCTGAAATTCATCGTGACGTTGCCGATGCTCATTTCCGAGCCGGGGCGCTTGGCGCCGAAAGCGATCGAAATACCTTCGTCCGGCTGGATGTTCAGTACCAATCGGTTCGGCTGCACCTCGCGCTCGCGAAAAACGACATGTGGCGCCTTTTTGAACTGAATCACGATCTCGGTACTCCGCTTTGCCAGGCGCTTGCCAGTACGGAGATAAAAAGGCACTCCCGCCCAGCGCCAGTTGTCGATCAACACACGCATCGAGACAAACGTTTCGGTGCGTGATTTGGGATCGACACCCTGCTCTTGGCGATAGCCTGGAACGGACTTGCCATCGATGGAGCCGGCGGAGTATTGGCCGCGCACAACCGACTGCGCCACCATCGGAAGGTCAAATGGCCGAATGGACTGTAGAACCTTGAGCTTCTCATTGCGCAGCGAGGTTGCGTCGAAACTGGCCGGAGGTTCCACCGCCACCAATGAAGTCAGCTGGAGCACGTGGCTCTGGATCATGTCGCGCAGCGCGCCGGTGGTTTCGTAAAAGCCGCCGCGCCGCTCAACGCCCAAAGTTTCCGCCGCGGTAATCTGTACGTGATCGACGTAGTTGCGATTCCAGAGCGGCTCGAAGATGCCGTTCCCGAAGCGGAGGACCAACACGTTCTGCACCGTGTCTTTGCCGAGATAATGGTCGATGCGATATATCTGGCTCTCGTCGAAGACGCCGAGCACGATTTCGTTCAATTTCCTGGCGGAAGCGAGGTCACGGCCGAAAGGCTTCTCAATAATGATGCGCGTCCACGAATTCCCCGTGCAGGGCTTGGCGAGCCCAGCCTGCCCGAGGTGTTGAACGATCTGCGGATAAACTTCAGGCGGAGTGGAAAGATAAAATAAGCGATTGCCGCAAAGCTTCTTGGCAGACTCGAGCTCCTCGAGATGCTTAGCTAGTTTCGCGAAGTCATCTGCAGTGCTGTAATCGCCTGCGTGATAGTGCAGATGCGAAGAGAAGTCCTTCCATTTCTCCGGATCGATTGGCCCTATCTCGGACATCGTCTTGGCCGCTTCGCCGATCGATTCGCGAAAACTCTCATCGGTCATCGGCGTCCTGGCGTAACCAACGATGGCATAGTCCGGACCAAATACGCCGTGATTGGCAAGGTCGAACATTGCGGGCACGACCTTGCGCTTGGCGAGATCGCCCGACGCACCGAAGAGAACGACAGCGCAAGGCTCGGCCACGTTGGAGGCGGAACGTTTAGAATCCACGGCGAGTGTCTCCCCTCAGCTCAAATGCCCATACAGACGATCTGAAACACGTTGGATGATGCACGAGACCCAACCGTTAGGACTATACCTCAACCCCCGCCTTTTGCAGGTCGGCACGCAATTGCTGCGCGTTCTGACAGTGAATCACGCTCATGCCCAGTTTTCGCGGGCTCTCGAGGTTCAGCGGGCGGTC
>DATFWM010000636.1:0-2214 GCA_035259295.1 Blastocatellia bacterium
ACAGACCGTGATCTCCTGCTCAGGGTCGATGGATAACCCGTAGGTTGTTTTCACCTTGCGTGCAATGGCATCGCGAAGGCTTTTGGCGCCCCAGGTGATGGCGTATTGATTGATGTCACCGGCGATGGCTTCCTGGGCAGATTCTTTGATTTCGCGCGGAGCGGGGAAGTCGGGAAATCCCTGGGCGAGATTGACCGCGCCGTACAGCATCGCCTGGCGGGTCATTTCCCGGATGACAGATTCGGTGAAGTGCTCGACTTTACCGCTGAGTAAGGACTTTGGCTGGGTTGCGGCTTCTGGCATGGTGTGGTCAGGCTAGCACGGGACGGCAGAGCCTTTAAACCGCGAAAATGTGAATTCAGACCCTTGTCATCCCGAGCGCAGCGAAGGATCTGCAGTCCCCGAATTTATTGGGCGCGCAAAGTGCCGCCGAGAGCTTCCAGTACCTGCACGATCTTGGCAGACCAACCCGCGATTTCTTCGTCCCGCAAAGTGCGCTCTTTCGACTGAAACATTGCGCGTAGCAGAATGGAATACTTGCCGGGAGGCAGTTTGCCCCCGCGAAATATTTCCGCCGGCAGAAAATTGCGTAACTCGGGAAGGGACAACTTCGCAATGGCACGTTCGATGTTTTCGAACTTCACCTCGTTCGCAAACAAGAATGAGAAATCGCGTTCCATGGACGGGTACTTTGCAACCGGCTCAAACTGAATCCGGCGGAGCGGATGTTTGTACAGCGGCTCAAGGTAAAGTTCGGCGATCCAGATATCCTGGCGCAGTTTTCGCTTGGCTTCGATCTCGGGATGCAACTGCCCGAATTGCGCTACCAGCACGCCATCCAGCGCAACTCGCGCTGAGCGCCCGGAATGATAGTAGTCGGCCGTCTCGGTATCGAAGCTGAGCAGACCATGCTCGAAATGCTCGAGCACGGTTTCGATTTCGCCCTTGAGATCGAAAAACGAAACGGGACGCGCCGCCTGATGAACTCCGGCCAAAACGGCGCTGCCGGTGGCGGCGAAGCAAACCTGGCGAGGCTCAGTGGCCAAACCGTTCTGCGCGACAAAAACAGACCCGCTTTCGAAAAGGCGCACATTATCGATGCCGCGATTCAGGTTGTGAGCCAGCATGTTGAGCATACCGGGAAGCATCGAGGTACGCATTATGGAAGCTTCTTCGCTGATCGGATTCGCCAATTCGATGACCGGCGACGAAGAGAAAGTCTCGGCATCTTCATGCGAGATGAAGCTCAGCGAAACGGTTTCGTTGTACCCGAGCGCGAGCAGAGTGGAGCGCAGCTTGTCGTCTTTCTTTTCGTCCGGTTTTTCCTGCACCGCTCCTGAGAATATTGGAAGCGTATTGGGAAAACGGTTGTATCCGTAAAGACGAGCGATCTCTTCGATCAAGTCGATCTCGCGTTCGACATCGAGCCGCCAGCTTGGGATGCGGACCGAGAATTCCGAAGGATCCTGCTCCGGCATGACTTCAAAGCCGAGCTTGCGAAGAATGCGCAAAATATCTGACGTCTTGACCAGCGTTCCGAGAATCCGGTTCACTTCGCTGATGCGCAGCACGATAGGCGCCTGATCGAGAGGCTTGGCGATCACGTCGATGACATCGCCCAGCAGTTCTCCGCCGCCGGATTGCAGGATCAGTTCGGCGACGCGATCGCAGGAGATAACAGTCGACTCGTAGTCGGCGCCGCGCTCGAAGCGGTGCGACGCGTCGGTGTGGAGGCCGTGACGTTTGGAAGTCCTGCGAACTGTCGCCGGATCCCACCACGCCGATTCGATCATCACGTTGCGCGTCTTTTCGGTGATCATGGTGTCGTAGCCACCCATGACTCCCGCAAGCCCGACCGGCTTCTCGGCATCAGCGACGACGAGGTCTTCACGAGTAAGCTTGCGCTCGATGCCGTCGAGAGTCTTGAGCGTCTCGCCATCTTCGGCCTTGCGGACAATGATCTTTCCACCTTCAAGCAGGTCCATGTCGAAGACGTGAGTCGGCTTGCCCATCTCCCAGAGCACGTAGTTGGTGGCATCGACGGCATTGCTGATCGGACGCTGGTCGAGTAGCCCCAGGCGATGTGCGATTTTGTCCGGAGAGGATTTGATCTTGACGTTGCGAATCGCGCGGGCGCTGAAGCGCGGGCAAAGATCGGCTTCTGCGATCACGATCGAAGCAGGAGCTGTGCCTTTCGCTTCCGGCAGGTTCGGG
>DATFWM010000637.1:0-3580 GCA_035259295.1 Blastocatellia bacterium
TGGTAGATGCTTTGGCTCGAGGCCGTGGCCTGGGCGGATCGAGCGGACGTTATCTACCGTCAGCTTCGCGCCCTCTGCAATGTCGCGAACTGCGTAGATGGAACGCCGGAAGGTCAAGTTCGGCTCCGCGACTCGCTGGTAGCCTTCGTGAACTTCTCCCAGCGATTCCCATGCTGCTTTACAGTCTCGCACAAGCGCAGCAAATTCTGGCGGCTCCAGAGAAAATGCAGCGTCGGGACCACCGTCTACGCGCCGCAGTGTGAAATGCTTTTCGATGACACACGCTCCCAGCGCTACGGCGCTGACCGCGACTGCGGTACCAAGTGTATGGTCAGATAAGCCAATTAGCGTTCCGTGCCGCCGACCTAAATGCTCAATGGTCCGCAAGTTGCTGTCGCAAGGTTGCGCCGGATAGGCACTGACGCAATGAAGCAGGACGATGGCGTCATTACCGGTGTAACGAACCGTTGCAACACTCTCCTCTATGTCTCCTGGGCGGCTAGTTCCCGTTGAAATAATGATCGGTTTGCCAGTGGCCGCCGCGCGGCCGACGAGCGCAACATCATTTGCCTCAAATGACGCAATCTTGTAGGCCGGCACGTTAAGGGTGGCCAAAAGGTCCACGCCCGCTTCATCGAACGGTGTGGAGAACAGGGTGACGCCGACGTCACGTGCCTTGGCAAACATAGCCGGATGCCATTCGTACGGCGTGAAGGCCTGTGCATAGAGCTCGTAAAGCTTGTAACCATCCCATAGTCCACCCTTGATCATAAACTGGGCGTTATCGCAGTCGATCGTCATTGCATCCGGCGTGTAGGTCTGAATCTTGATCGCATCAGCTCCGGTAGCTGCGGCAGCCTCGATTAGCTCCAACGCTCGTTCAAGGCTACCGTTGTGATTTGCTGACAGTTCACAAACTATATATGGAGGGTGTGCCACGCCGATTTTTCGGCCAGCAATCTCGATCTCACGCATTCCGGTCATCGGACCACCTCTCGCAAAACGCTAAAGGCTTCCGCAGCCTTAACGCCAACGGTTGAGCCGCGTAAAGCCGCTAGGGCTCGGACAGCATCGTATGAGCGTGGGTGCGGGAAGTCGCGCATTTCTTCAGCATAAGCTTCAAGTGCAGCGATCTTGTGCTTGAGTACGTCCGAAATACAGACGAAGCGCGTGGGTTGAAATGCGACGTTAAACGCCCCGAAATTCCACTCGGTGCTTGACAAAATTTCGAATCCGTAAATTGCCGAAACGGATTGACCTTGCATTGGCCTGAAGGCGGTCAGCACCGCCGCACATGTCAATCGATGGTCGAGGTTGAGGTCACCGACTGAATGGGTATAGATCGTTTCAGCCTGTAGCGGCGCCGCCAGCCGCTCGATCGCCCGGGCAATTTCGATGAGCGGTAGCGAATCAAGCCGCTGATCCGGGAAGTCTAAGAAATGCGGTGGATTTGCACCGAGAATTTTAGCCGCATTGCTCGCACTCGCACGTCTGCGCGCAATTTCTTGTTCGCGTGCTGGTTTTTCGCCCCGCGAGCTAACGCCATCGGTGAGGAGCGCAATGTGTACTTCGTCTCCCGCGCTTGTGTGGCGTGCGATTGTTCCCGCGCAGCCGAGAACTTCGTCATCGGGATGGGCGGCGATCACTAACACGATGCGAGGCGTTGGGAGAGTCATGACGAGAGCGCGTTTCGGAACGTGATACGTACGCGCGCGTCGATCGCATCTTCTACTAGACGCGCCTGGGAAAAAGTATAACGCAACGTCCCGTGGTCCAGAAATGCGCGTGGATAAGACTCAGCATCCAACATTCGGATGTGGTCATAGATCCGCTCGAGTTTTCCGGCCTCCGGCATTGCACTCTGCGCAGGTTCCCTTCGCCGAAACACCATAGGTTCCCCTACCTGCGGCTCAGGATGTGGCTCCTCGCGAACTATCCATTCAACGAGATCGAGATCCAATTCGGCGCAACGGACGAAAATATCGAAGGCCGATCCCTCGAGGCTCAAAGGCAACTTTCTGTAAACTGGACCGGCGTCAAGTTCGTTACTCATCCGCAACGCGGTGAGCTCCGTATCTTTGTGACCACGCAATATCAAATTCTGAAGTGGACTTCCGCCTCGCCCGTAGGGGACGTCAGTCATATGAAAGCACACACATTCGACTACAGCCGAAATATCGGGCGGCACAATTGACGACCAATGCATAAAGAAAATGTACCGTGGAGAAATCGCTCGGATGAACTCTGGCGTCAGATCCTGATCGTCGGTGACAATCAACCATCGACCGGGAAGCTTGCTCCGACGACGGGAGAATGCTTCCACGTTCCAGTGTTTGGTAGAAGCAATTACGTATGTCTTCATATTAGGATCCCGCGCGGGGTTTCGCGTGCCGATTTGACTTGGTCGGCCTATGTTTTCATCTATTAAACGGATTGACTCTTGACCGATTTGCTAGTCCCGACTGTAAGGGGACGGGAATTGATCTCCCGTGTGACTCTCTCGGCGAGTCGTTCGGCGCCCAATCCGTCGGTTACCTGCGCCGACGCTCGAGCGAGCGACAGGCGGAGCGCCTCTGATTGCGACAGCTCGCAAAGCGCCGCGCTCAAGTGAAGCTCGAGATCGCTGGTATTCTCCAACAGCTTCACTGCACCCGCTCTGGCTAGGCTGTGCGCCGCAAATCGCTGATTGTCGGCCAGGACAAGCAGAATAGTCGGCAATCCAACGCAACAACGTTCCCAAGACGTGGTTCCCGCGGCGCCTATGGCTAGATCCGCTTCCGTCATGAGCTGACACATATTGTTTGGGTCAAGATGTAGAGTCACAGACGAAGACTCCACTGAGCGAAGGTAGGGCAAACTTGGGGCGCGCTCGTCGATCACAACGTCCAGCATCGCCCCCGTACCCGCAGCAAGCGCGGCGCGCACGGCTCGCGCGGTGAACCCGCCAATGTCGGTCAACCCAAGAGTGACCAGAATTCGTCTCACATGTGTCCCGGGCTGGCGTCTTGCGAGACCTGCTGACCGTGCGGCGGCGAATTCTGGGCGCAAAAGCGCGAATTCCGGCCCGGTAAGTACCTCAGCCGACGCGGGCACAAGACCATCATAGTTGAGTGGATCGCGACCAAGATTCTGATCAAGCAGCAGATCACAATCGTGGGCGCGATCCGCCAAATCGTCAATCACGAAAATTTGGCGCGTGAGCGAACGACAACCTGATTCGTAGTGTGCCCCGAGCCTATAATGGTCGATGACCAACAACTGGCACCCCTTAGTGGCAGCCGACAGAAGTGCTGCCGGATCGCCCTCTTCCACCGCTGAAAGCAAATGAATATCGTGTTGTGCCCTCTTCAGATGCGGCACGGTTGCCGTAGTTTCAGCGCTGACCGCGAAAACGCACCGCCACTCGCGTTCTACCAAAGCATCCGCTAGAGCGAGGCAGCGCATGATGTGTCCGCCCCCGATAGAACGATTAGCATCAGCACGAAAGATGGCGAGTTGACCGATCAAGAGATTATCGAGGGAGATCGAAGGGCCGCATGAGCGGATCCGAATTCAGATCACGCGCCGTCTGCCATGAGGC
>DATFWM010000638.1:0-4177 GCA_035259295.1 Blastocatellia bacterium
TCCTGTTGTTTGACTCTTTGGAGGAGGCGGGACAGTAGTATCGAACGTTGTTTCTTCTAATTCGCGTCGCAGCTCTTTCAGTTCAATCGCGACTTCTTTAATCGATTGATATCTGTCGTCCGGATCCTTTGCCAGACAGCGGCGCACGATGCGTTGCAGTTCCGTTGGCGAATTGGGATTTAACTCGGTGATGAGCGGCGCCGGTTCGTAGACGACCATGTGCAGCGACTTAATAACGGATTCGCCTGCGAAGGGTTTCTTGCCCGTCGCCGCCTCGAACAAAATGCATCCGAACGAAAAAATGTCTGAGCGCTGGTCGATTTCTTTGGTTTTGCCCTGCGCCTGTTCCGGCGACATGTAGCCGACCGTGCCCATGATTGCGCCCGGCGTGGATTGTTGCGCCATGACTGCAGTGGCAACTTCGCTCGAATCACTACTCGGAACGGGTGATTGTTCAATCAGTTTCGCGAGGCCGAAATCAAGAATCTTCGCGTGCCCTTCGCGCGTGACCATGATGTTATCGGGTTTCAGATCGCGATGGATGATCCCGGCGGCATGAGCCTTCGCCAATCCTTCGGCCGCGTGCTGTAAATAGCGCAAAAGCTTTCGCAGGTCCGCTTGCTCCTGATGAATCTTTCCGCCCAGGGTGACTCCATCGATGAATTCCATGGCGATGAAGTGCGTGCCTTCATGCTCGCCAATTTCGTGGATGGTCGCGATGTTCGGATGATTCAGTGCTGCGGCGGCTTGCGCTTCCTGCACAAAGCGGCGCATGCGATCCTTATTAGACGCCAGTTCTTCAGGCAGAATTTTCAAGGCAACCTTGCGATGCAGACTCGTGTCTTCCGCCAGATACACTTCGCCCATTCCGCCCTCGCCGATCTTCGAGCGAATTTCGTAACGACCTAGTTTTGTGCCGGGAAGTGTCATTGGTGAAGTCGTCTGGCGATTAATCCGTAAAGCCTTGGTCTATTCAGTACTCGGTAAATGATGTGTGCGTGTACGACGCGACGCGACGTCGCAGACGAGTATCCCCCAAAAGATACACCTCACCCATCCCGCCTTCACCAAGCTTCGAATGGATTTCATAAGGGCCGAATCGGCTGCCTGCTGCAATGTTCATTGAGGGGATGTTGAGCCGCGCGATTGTATCCGAGTCGCCTGCACAAGGCTAAGGTTTGTTTGGTGTTCAGTCGTTGACGTGAGTTACTGGCTGACGCCCACACGACGTTCCAGATCATTCCAGCGTGGGTCGCTGTGCAGTGTGTCCATCAAAGGTTCGAGCTTTAAGAACGCAAGAAAGACACTGTGATCGGCAACCGCCTTGCCCAGCCAGGCGAACGCTTTGTCCTTGTCATCCAGACCTGAATAGACGATGGCCAGGTCACGACTATCGGCCTGCTTGTCACCGTATCGCTTTTCCAGTTCTTTGATTATGTCTTCGGCATCATTTCGCCGTCCGAGCTTGCCATAGACATGTCCTAACAACGCCAAAGAGGCATTCGATCGATTTGAAAACTGAATGCTCTTCTGTGCTTCCGCCAGAGCCTCAGCGTAACGCCCTTGTTTGATCAGCACGATACTGAGCGTCTGGTGAGCAGCCCAGAAGTTAGAATCGAGGTCAAACATTCGCTGGCATTGCTTAGCCGCTGAGTTCAAGTCGCCTCGATCAATATAGTTCTCGGCTACGTTGTTAATAATAACGAGTGACAGCGGATCGATTGCTTCAGCCTGCTTGATCTCACGAAACGCTTCATCCGTGCGTCCGACGCCGCGGAGATAACGTGAATACCAATGATGGGCCGTTGGATAACTCGGGTTGAGCTCAATCGCCCGCCGAAACTCGCTTTCGGCGGTGGCCTTGTCCAAATCCAATAACCAGGTTGCGAACGCCAGCGTCGTGTGCGGCTCCGCCAGCGTCGGGTCAAGTTCTATGGCTTTCGCCGCGTAGGTCTTGGCCAACGGCATTAATTCGCGCGGCCGCTCGCCAACATAGTAGTAAGAGACCACATAACAATCCGCCAGACCTGCGTACGCCAGCGCAAAGTTGGGGTCCTTTTCGGTAGCTGCTCTGAGAAGGTCCGTAGCTTTCTTCAAGTTTTCCGAGTTGCGTTTGTTCCAGAAGTAACGGCCTTGCAGATAAAGCTGATAAGCCTCGTTGTTGCTGGTGTATTGCTTGGCAAAACCTTTCGTGTCATTCCCCGAGAGTCGCAGTTGAAGCTTCTCCGCGATCGCCGCCGCGATCTCGCTTTGCGTCGCCAGCAAGTCTGACATCTTCCGCTGGAACTGATCGCCCCAAAGTGTCTTCTTATTTCTCACGTCGATTAGATCGACGCTGATCAGCAGGTCATCGCCGCGTTGCGTCAACCGGCCCGACATGACGGCATCAACGCCAAGCTCGTTGCCGATCTTTTCCGCGTCGGTTGATTGTCCCTTATAACGAAAAGCCGAACTGCGCGGGCTGACCCTGAGATTGGACAACTGCGAGAGACGATAGATGAGCGATTCAGCCAAACCATCCGACAAATATTCCGAATCGGCGTTGCCGCTCTTGTTCTCGAAGGGCAGCACGGCGACCGACTCAATGGCCTTATTTGTTCTTCCCCGGAGATAGAAAAACCCACCGACAGCAATGCCGATGACAAGCACTACGCCCAACACGATCAGAGATTGTCGTTGACGGGATTGATTCAGCTTCTGAGTGGTTGTCGACGGCTGCGCCGGAAGTACAGTCGTTGGAGCCGTAGCGCGGGCGTCGGTCGCGTGAGGAAGAATGCTGGTCTCGATCTCGTTCGGAGCAGGCGTAGATCCAAGCTGGGCAGTTTGTCCCTCGGTACCTAAAGGCAACGAATCACTGACCAGCGTCGCCCCATCCACGCGACAAAACTTCAGCGCTTCGTCAGTTTCAACGCGATTGCATTGTGGGCAACGTTTCATCTTCTGGTAGCGCAAGCTGTCAGCTTGCGAAAGGTTCCTCGCCAATCTTCGAGCGGATTTCGTAACGGCCGGTAAGGCTAAGGTTTTTATGATTTCGCGGCGATCTCCAGACCCGCCTTGCGAAGTCCGTCTATCAAGTGCTCGACGTCTTCAGATTGCCACCACTTCCCGAACTCTTCGCGCACGCAAGCGGCGATCTCTGGGCGCAGTCTGAGCAGATCGGCGACGGCCTTCTCGGCTGATTCATGTTCACCTAGTTGCCCGCAGGCGGCGGCGATCATCGTGTGTTCGGCCCAATGACCTGGAAGATTTACTTTGCGCGCAAAATTGAGTGCGGCGCGGTAGTCGCCCTCTCGATACGCCTGGTAGAAGTTCGCGTACCAGTACCATCCGGGATGATTTGGATTGAGTTGCTTGGCGCGCTGCGACAATTCGAGTCCGCGCTCAGCTTCGCCCGTGAAGGTCAGCAACTCACCAATTGAAGCGAGAGAGTTGCCGTCCATTGGATTAAGTGAGACGACTCGTTCTGCGGCGTTGCGAAAGCTCTGTGATTCCTTTTGAAAGAAGTGAACGTAAGCCAGGCCGGTCCAGGCCAAATGATTAGAGGGCGCAAGCTCAACAGCCTTGCGCGCGGCTGCTTCCGCCCGGATCAGCGAATCTGGCCGAAGATTGAATCCTTGTGCGTAGTCGTGGCTCAGCATAGCTGCCAACAAGGCCCACGCATCGGCATAAGCCGGCGCCTTCTGCACTGCCGATTCCAGCGCAGAGACAGCATCCGTAAGGGCCTCTCGAGTGACCCTCTCCGCGTAGCCGAAGCTTCTCAGTACTGCTTCGTACGGGCTCAACTGTTCGGGAGGGCAGCTCCGCACAACCTCACTCATGCTGCGCGGGAGAACACCGTGCAGATCGGCCACCGTCGAAACAATGCGCGGCACCAGGTCGTCTTGCAATTCAAAGATCGTTTCGGGATCGAAACTGCGTTCATAGTTTTCGGCCCACAGGTGCACACCCGACGCCGTATCGACGAGTTGCACCGCGAGCCGCGCTTTGGCTCCGGCTTGCCGTAGACTTCCTTCCATCACATAACGCGCGCCGAGTTCCTTGCCGATCGAGCGCACATCAGCGGATTCCTTGGCATAACGCAAAGTGGAGCTGCGAGCGATGACGCGCAGATAAGAGAAGCGCGACAAACCGGTGACGATCTCTTCCGAGAGCCCTTCCGCCAGATTCACCAGTTCCG
>DATFWM010000639.1:0-7185 GCA_035259295.1 Blastocatellia bacterium
ATAGCCGTACGCCTGCGGATTCATGTCATCAATGTTTGTTTCGAGGACCACGATCTGTTCATCCCGCTCCGCGCGTTGTTCCAACTGACCCATAATCAAACGCAGCGCGTTAGGAAAACTCTTTGGATCTCGTGAGCCGGCTCCATAACCTACGCCGCTGATCTTTATCTGGGGCAACACGCCGAACCCTTCGCAGAGCGTGGCAACGATTGCCGCGCCAGTCGGGGTGACGAATTCGCCTTCAAGGTCGCCCGCGTAAGCTGGCACACCTTTAAGCAGCTCGACAGTCGCGGGCGCGGGGACGGGCAAGGGACCGTGCTCGGTTTGTATTAAACCGCTGCCGACTCGTAGAGGAGAGCAGTAGAATCGATCGACTCCGAGCATCTCGAAACCGATCATCGCCCCTGCAACATCGACCATCGAATCAACCGCCCCGACCTCGTGAAAGTGAACCTTGTCTGGAGTTGTGCCGTGAACTCGGGCTTCCGCCTGCGCCAGCCGCTCGAATGCTGCGATCGATCGGCGCCTCGTCAATTCGGATAAGCTGGACCGCTGGATGATTGATCTCACATCAGCGAGTGACCTTTCCGGTTGTGATTGCTGTGTCAACTCGACATCGAACTTCGTCGCCGAGATTGCGCCTCTCTTGACGCGGCGGCTGCTCGCTTCAAATCCTGTCAGGTCGAGGTACGCGAGTTGACGCTGGAGAGCTTCGAGATCGACCCCCAGGTCGAGCTGCGCGCCGACGATCATGTCGCCGCTCACGCCGGCAAAGCAGTCGAAATAAATCGCACGCATCACCCTAGCTCCTTTAGAAATTGTGGCAGAATCTCGCCGGCCTTGCCCAACAGAGTGATGTCGGCAACAAATGAGACATCGGTCATTTCCGGATTTACCTCAATCACTCGGGCGCCACTTCGCTTGGCTGTGATCGGTAGTCCGGCCGCGGGATAAACAACCGCCGATGTTCCGATCACGAAGAACAGATCGGCGCGAGCGGCCGCTTCTTCTGCGCGCTCGAACACGCCTTCGGGCAACATCTCTCCAAACAGGACCACGTCAGGCCGCGCGGGTCCGGCGCACGAGAAGCAGCGCGGCGGATTCTCTTCAAGCGGACTCTTGCGCGCTTCGAACGTGCTGGCACATCTCAAGCAGCGCGCGCGCCAGATGTTCCCGTGCAACTCGAGCACGTTGCGACTTCCGGCCGCGCGATGCAGATCGTCGATGTTCTGAGTTATCAGCGTGAACTCTTCGAATCTGCGCTCCCACTCGGCAAGCGCGCGGTGTCCCGCATTTGGTTCGATGCTTGTCAACATGCCGCGGCGATAATCAAACCACTCCCAGACCAGCTTAGGATCAGTCGCGATCAACTCGGCGGAAGACAACTCAGTGACTGGCCTTCCTCGCCAGGTCCAGATCTCGCTTCCGCCCCCGCCCCTGAAAGTCGGCACGCCGCTCTCAGCCGAAATTCCCGCCCCCGTAAGCACGGCCACACTGTGGGCGCGGTCGAATGCGGACTGGAGTTCGTCTGTGGTCGTTGTGAGGATCATTGCGGCTTGAACAATCCGACATTGGAAGCCACCGCGCGAAGCGCGGCGATGATGAAGTCAATGTGTTCGGCAAGGTCTGCCTTCAACTCCTCGGCGCCCTCGTAGACTTCATCTCGATTGACCGTCCGGGCGAATGCTTTGTCTTTGAGTTTCTTCTTCACCGACTTGGATTCAAGATCCCAAATACCGTTTGGCCTCACAAGCGCGCACGCAACGATGAAGCCGGTCAGCTCGTCGCATGCGTAGAGTGCCCGGGCAAGCAGTGTGTCGCGCGCAACGCCCGTGTAGTTTGCGTGACCCAGGATTGCCCGGCGAATCTCTTCACTGTAGCCGCGGTCACGGAGAATATCGGAGCCCTTCAGTGGATGGTCCGGAGGGTTAGGGTACATTTCATAATCAAAGTCGTGCAGCATCCCAACCAGAGCCCACTTCTCCTCATCCTCTTCGAAGCGTCGCGCGTAAGCCTTCATCACGGCTTCCACGGCAAGGGCGTGCTTGCGCAGTGATTCGCTTTTGGTATACTCGCAAAGCAGATTCCAGGCGTCGTCTCGCGTTGGCATGAGGCAATAAAGATAAAACGTGCCGCCGTAAGTTTCAATTCTACGGGAAGCGCGATGAATCGTAACAGAGGTCAGGGACGCGAAGCGGTGCAGCGCTGAAGGATCACAGAAGTTGTGAGTTCTTCCTTGCGTAATCGAGACACACTCATAGTACAATGCCAACGGTGATTGGAAACGCAGATCCTGGCCGCGGGCATCGGCGAAACTATGGACGCCGATTAGACGCTTTAGAGCGAGATACGCAGCTTCAGGCTATGCGCGAAATCTGCTCCAGACAAACAACGCAAGCGCTATCAAGAACGCGCCTGTGCCCAGGTCGATATTTTCAACGCGGGCGGGTTTTGCTTTGCCGCCATGGCTAGTCGGCGGCGCAACTGAAACCGGGCGAGCGCTTAGTTCTCCGGGATCGCAAATGCAGCCTATGGTTCCGCACGGACACCACTCGCCGCCAATTGTATGCCCGGCCAAGGCAACCGAGCTGTACGGAGCCGACGTCATGAGTTGGTTAGACCTTGAACTCGAAAAGACTGCCGGTAGCACCAACAGGCTCAGCGCTGCCATTAACACCCTTCTTCTCACAGATTCTTCCTCCTTTAAACAGCTAGCTGCACTCGAGAATCGAGCCAGACAGCACGGATTGTATCAGCGATTTACGCAGATACTTACCAGAGCTCTTCGAACAAGTCAGGCCGTCAGCGAGTGCGGAGAGAAGCTCATCTATGTTGCCGATCAAGCCTACGCCGCTCGCCAGTTTGATGTGCTCGGCTATTTGGGCCAACTCTTGGCTAATCTATCCTCAACCCACGAGAGCGCTGGCCAGTACTACCAGGCGTTGCACCTGAATCACAAAAGTCTGGAAGATATTCCCTATGCCCGGTCACTGTTTGAAGATGTTGCAGATGACGCACAGTCGCAATACAGACATAGGGCGATCTTGGCCTTGGGCGGGAAGTTTGTAAGAGAAGGAGACTTTCGAACAGCGATGTCTGTTTATCGAGACGTTTCTCAGCTTATGACATGCGATCACATCTTCGATCCAGTCACTGCATGCGTGACGAACCGAATGACTGCGGTGATCAAAGGACTGGAGGGTGATCACAACGGCGCGGTAGCCAACCTGGAGAGGCTGTTCCCGCTCGCTCGAATTGCTGGTTCGCTACAGCCCTATGCATACTACGATTACTTGAACACATTAGCGGTGGAGCTCGGAGAAGTAGGAAGAGTTGTGCAGGCTCGGCGTCTTTCTGAAATCGCGATTACGTCTCCGTTCGCGGCGGCTTACCCGGAGTGGCACGAAACCTTTGATGATATTGAACACAGACAGCGCCGCGCCTCGAGCTCGGCCGTCGCGGTCCCCAAGCAAGTCGAGCAAACAGTCAATGCTAGGCTTAGGAAGCAGGTTCGAGGTGACAGCAGAAATCGGCCAGCGCCGCAGACGCGCGAGATGCTTGGCCCGCAACTGAAACAGTGGGGCAATCTTGTGCTCCTTCCCGTTCCCAAGCGCCGCTTCGACAAGACAACGGGCAAGAAAAACGGCCGCGTACTCAGCTTCAAAAAATGGAAGATGGCGAGCCAAAAACCGAGCCATCTTCAACCTGAGAAGCTGACGCCTGAAGAGCGAGAATTACTAACCACTCCGCAGAAGTTGATCAGAATCATTGACCTGATCTCGCGCGATGAGACCGACGATGCGGCGATAGACCGGATTCTGGACGCCGTGGAAGAAATTACACTGGGCAGACCTGAGGACCAGGTGGGTTGAGTTTGGCAGACGAGCTAAGCCCCTCATCTTCTATTCCCACATCAACGCGAATTCGCCTCTTGCGTTGTTTGAGTCCTTCGAGTGGCGAGGAAGAGATCGGACGATGCTGGAGCACTAATAAGCAACGTGTTCGGGTCACCGTTTGAATTTTGGCACAGCACTCGACACCGGAGAATCGAAATGACTTTACGAAGACTGTTGTTGACCTGCCTGGCTTCGCTAGCCTTGGTCGGGGTCGCGTTTTCGCAAGGACGTGGGCCGATTGATCTGCCGGTTGAGATGGATATTCCAATTGCGCCGACGCCTTTCAAAGCTGATGGCAAGACACATCTCGTGTACGAGCTCCATCTCACGAATTTCGCTGCGAGCGAGCTGACGCTCACGCGCGTCGAGGTGCTAGGCCGGGATCAGACATCGCTCGCCGCGTACGAGAGCTCAGAGTTGAACTCGCGCCTAGCGCGCCCTGGCCTGCCACCAAACTCTGAGCGAATGCGACTGGGCGGTGGCATGCGCGCGATCCTTTACGTCTGGCTGACTCTTGATTCCCCAGCAGCATTGCCCGCCACATTGAAGCACCGAGTCACAGGGTCGTTGACTCCTCCTGCCCAAGCCTCAACCGCGCGCAGCGACTCAACAAAGCCCGAGCCTATCGAAGTGAAAGGCGAAGGCGCCGAGGTAAGAGTCGTCACCGGCGCGCCGCTTGTGATCTCGCCGCCGTTACGCGGTGGCGAATGGCTCGCGGCGAATGGACCGGGCAACGCTTCAGGCCATCGCCGCGCACTGGTACCAATTGACGGGAAAGCTCACATCGCCCAACGCTTCGCCATCGATTGGGTGCAATTGCGCGACGACGGCAAGACGTGGACCGGCGATCAATTGAAGAACGAGAGCTACCGCGCATACGGGGCCGAAGCGCTCGCGGTTGCCGACGGCGTAGTAGTGGCGACAAAGGATGGCATTCCGCAAAACATCCCAGGCCCGACTTCGCGCGCGGTTCCGATCACGCTCGACACAGTCGGGGGTAATCACGTGATCATTGATTTGGGTCAGGGGCGGTATGCGTTTTACGCGCATCTGCAACCTGACAGCCTACGAGTCAAGGTAGGCGACAAGGTTCGGCGTGGGCAAGTAGTTGGACTTGTCGGCAACTCAGGGAACTCCACCGAGCCTCATCTTCATTTTCACATCAGCAACGCCAACTCGCCGCTCGGTTCCGAAGGTTTGCCTTACGTGTTTGAATCGTTTGAGCAGCACGGACAAGGCTGGAAGGCGGTTGATGCGAAGACTCCAACCGTGAAGCGAGTGATGGAGTTACCCTTGCAGAATGCAGTAGTGAGATTCCCGTAACCGCGCTTAGTAATCTACAAAGAAGATGCGCGGCGCACACAGACCAACCGAGAAGTCCCAACGCTGACGATGTTCATGGCTTGGCGGATCGGTTTGGCTCTTGATAGAGCCCGAGCACGTTCCCATCCGGGTCGGCGAATCGCGCCGTCAATTCTGGAGCATCCACACCAAGCGGTTGAATTATGCGGCCGCCGTTTGCGATGATCGCCTCGACAGTCGCGGAAACGCCGTCAACCATGATGTAAAGGAGCAGTCCGGGAACTGGAGACGAGGGGCGGCCGGTAACCCAGGCGCCGCTCACTTCGCCAACGCCATCATCGAATGCAGTCGCGCCGTCACCACGCCGCCTGATCTGCCATCCGAACACTGTCTGATAGAAGTCGACCGACCGAGCTATGTCGGTAGTGGGAATCTCGAGGTAGCATATCTTTCCGTTTGAACGAGTGGGAGCCATCTTCATTTTCCCCGTAAGATTGTATTCTGCCGCGAGTCGGAAGTCGACCGGCAGCGAGCTTTTTGTTTGCTCATTCGAAATTCTGAATTATCTCGCTGAGGCTTCTTTCAACAGATTCGGCTACAAACTCCACCATCGGCTTGGTATTCATTTGATCTCCTTCATCGAGTGCAGCTCGATACGCGATCTGACTTTGAGGTCTCACGATTATTGGCGGGAGCTCGCTTCGCAGAGTGAATAGACTAGCGGCGACCAGAGCCGTTTGTTCGTTTAGTTGCTCGAAGGGCCTGATGTCGATCAACCGAAGAAGAACAATCGAGGCTTGCTCGACCGGATGAAGCTCGGAAAATGAATCGGCTGCGAACCAGCGACACGCGGCGTCGACCGCAATAACTGCGCGCTCGGCCAATGAAGCGCTTTCGCCGGGAGCGCCGTGGAGCTGAACGAGAAGATCGGCGGTTAGCGCCGCTGTCGTGCCTCTCGAGCGAGCCCGGGAACTCACCGCCCGGAGCGAAAGAAGTAGCGCAAAAGCAGACTGGTCTACCTCGCCGACCACGCTTACGTGCGCCTCGCTCGATATAAGCTGCGCTACACTCGCTCGAGACACGCCCGCGCCCCGAAGCTCAAGCGTGGAATAAACAAACTCGGCCTCCAGCCTTCGGTCGATGCGGTTTTTTTCCTCCGCTGAGAGTTTCAGGTCCGCCAGCCGTTTTTGCTTCTCATTGATGCGCGGGATCCAATCATACGCCGGCCTCATAACCAGAATCGGAGGCGCTCTTCTTTCTGGAGGCTCTCGCATGATTCATTTATAGCGAGTTCCGTGCTTGATCACCATCGAGACATTCTGAAGAAGGTCGATGTAACGCAACACGTCGCCGCGCACTGCGATGATGTCAGCGTATTTGCCTTCGCTAACTGTTCCGACTTGGCTGTCGACTTTCATCAGCACTGAAGGCCAATAAGTCGCGGCTCGGATAGCGGACATTGGGTCGACGCCGAAAGTATTGACCCACGCGTCAAGCTCGCGCCAGGTGCTCTGGCTGTGAAAGTTCATCGGGATTCCGCTGTCCGTGCCGATCAATAACACGACGCCGGACTCGACGAGTTGTTGAAACTTTCGCTTCAGCGTCGGCCGGCGATTTGGAGTGATTTGATAATAAGAAAGCCGGTCGGGATGCGCGAGCGATTGTTTGATGTCCGCGATGATCGCGTCCGTAAGGCCAACTTGCCACGACGGGTCGTCCAGCGCTTCAGGGTTGTCGCGGAGGTACTCATAGTTCAATAAGCCCTCTGCGGTCGGCGTCCAGAACAGCGGACCGAGACTCATCTTCGCCGTGCGCTCTCGAAGGATTGCGATGATGTCCGCCGGATATTCAGGCGCCGCGGCAAGTCCCGTGTGTTCGAAACAATCGACTCCCGCTTGAAGCCCTCGGCGAATTTCTTCGGGCCGATGCGAGTGTGCAACAACCGTGAGTCTGTGCTTGTGAGCTTCATCGACGACGGCCTGAACTT
>DATFWM010000640.1:0-3963 GCA_035259295.1 Blastocatellia bacterium
CTAATCCCAAGATTGCGCCGGCAAGTGCGAACACATATGCGCGAATTGAGCGTCGCTCTCGAAGGGCGATCACAATCAAGAGCGCGAGGGTGACAATGGTGCTCGCCACGAACGCCAATCCTATATTCTGCTTTACGAACAAGGGAAAGATGAGGGCTATTCCAGTGAGGGACGTATACGCCGAGGTCTTCCCTTCGAACCGTTGCAGTAGCATCACGCCGATCAGAATTGCCAACGTGCAGTCGGGATCATAGAAAGGATGCGGATAAACGCAATAGATTCCCAGGACCACCAACGGCAAACTCAAAATGAATGACAGCCATCGGGAGTGCGCCACTTCACGAAGCGAACCCAAAACGATTCGCCAGGTGAGCACGCTCGCAAGACCGCCGGTCACCGCGCAATAAGCGATGTGATGCCAGAACGCGCGGCCGGTAAGCTTGATCAGCGCCGCCTGAATGAGAAAGGTGAGCGGCGCGTAGGGGAAAGGGAAATCGCGATAAGGAACGTCGCCGAGAGATATCCGATAGGAGTTTTCGAGAATATAACTGAGATCCCACAGGACCGTCAGTCGCGAATTCTGCCAGGTGACGAACGCGCCGGTGGCCAGGAATAATAGCAAAGCTACAACCCAATCCCGCCAAAGCCAGCGCTTTCGGTTCGCGCCCATCGCTATTGGAAACTAAACCAAACCCGGGCGGATGGGCCAGCCGAACGTGACCCTAATCGGTCGATCTTTGCTCAAGCTGTTCCTCACAACAAGCTCGGCCTGACCTTCCGTGATGGGATTCCGTCCTTGAAATTCAATCCGTACCGGATCATTCGGAAGACGAGTGGACCAAATGTGGTAAGGATTCACCTGAGGTTGGAGCGCACCGGCGAGTCTTTAAGTCTGAGCCGAGTCAATCTTCAATTCGCCGTCTTCGACGTCGACGTTGAAGCGGTCGCCCTCTTTCCAGCGCGTGGTGACCGGAAGCTTGACCATCTCGTCGATCGTGCGTTTGAGGAATCGCGCGCCGTAGGCCGGGCTAAAGCCTTTCTCAACCAGAAAATCAATCGCCTTCTCGCTGACCTCCAGCCGCTTGCCTTGACGATTCATTTGGCGCTTGATGATGCCCAGGTACAACTTGGCTATCTTCTTGACCTCGTCTTCGGTGAGCGGCGAGAAGACGACGATCTCGTCGATTCGGTTTCGAAACTCGGGCGAGAAACGCTCCTCCGCGGCTTTTATTACTTCCCGCTTGATTTGTCTGACATCGGCGAGCGTCTTGGTTCCGAACCCCAGCGGTTTCATGTACTTCTTAAAATTCTCCGAGCCGAGGTTCGAAGTCATAATGATGATGGCGTCCGACAAATAAACCTTCTTGCCGCGACCGTCGGTGATCCAGCCTTCGTCAAAAGCCTGCAAAAACAGGTTGAGCAGGTAGGGCGAAGCTTTCTCGATCTCATCGAGCAGCAGGACTGTGTAAGGATTGTCCCGCAGCCGTTCGGTTAGAATTCCGCCGCGCTCGCTGCCCACGATGCCGCGCGGCATACCGATCAGCTTTTCGATGGCGATTGTGCCGTCCTGATATTCGGACATGTCTATTCGGACCATCTTGTCGTCATCGCCGAACATGAACTCGGCAACGGCTTTCGCAAGCTCGGTCTTGCCCACTCCCGTAGGTCCCAGAAAGAGCAGCACGCCGTCGGGCTTGTAAAAGTTTTCCTTGAGCGGACCCTTGTTCAGCCGCAGCCGTTGAGCCACCGCCTTGATCGCTTCCTTCTGACCGATCACGCGAGACGCCAACGCGGCTTCCATGTGCGCAAAGCGATCGTTGGTATCCCGGAAGATCATGTCGCGCGGAATGCGTGACTCCTGGGATATCACGTCGATGACATGCTCACCTTTAACTTCGGCCGCTTCCGGCTGATTGATCTCGACTTTCACTGAAGCCGTGTCGAGCCAGCCGATCACCTTGTCGGGCAAGTGCAGGTTTCGAACGTAACGCGGGGCCATTTCCAACGCCGTTTCGATCGCTTCGTCGGAAATCGTGACCGAGTAGTTGCGCTCGAGCCTCGGTCGCACGCCGGCGATTATCTTGCGAGTGTCTTCGACCGAAGGCTCGTCAACCTTCACGAGTCTGAATCTGCGCGCCAGGGCTTCGTCTTCGGAAATGTATTCCTTGTATTCGCTCATCGTGGTCGCGCCGATTATGCGAATCTCGCCGCGCGCCAGAGCGGATTTGAACATGTTGGCCGCGTCGGAACTGGCTCCCAGGGCCGATCCTGCGCCGATGATTGTGTGAGCCTCGTCGATAAACAAGATCAGGTTATCGCGCTCTTTCACTTCGCTGATTATGCCCTGTATGCGCTCTTCGAACATGCCGCGCAGCATCGTGCCTGCGACGATGCCTGACATTTGAAGCTGAACGATGTGCGCGTTGCGAAGTCGTTGAGGTAATGTCTCGGGCTCGATCTCGATTTTGCGCGCCAGGCCTTCGACAACGGCCGTCTTGCCGACTCCGGCTTCGCCAACAAGCATCGGAGAGTTTGCGCGCTCGCGATGGCAGAGGATTTCGACGATCTGTCTTATCTCTTCGTTGCGCCCTATGACTGGTGGCAGCTTGTCCTGACGAGCAAGCTTGTTCAAGCTTACGCCGAAATGCTTGAGGTACGGGGGAAGCTCATAGCGGCGGCGATATTTCTCTTCTTTCTCCTCGTGGCTGCGGACACGCGTGGCGATCTTCTGCATCACCATCTCACGGTCCGTGCCCAACCTTCTCAATAACTCAACCGGATAGCTGTGCGCATCCGCGAACAGCGCGTAGAAGAGATCGGTCGATTCGATGAGCCTGCGCCCTTGTTCCCGCGAGTGCTTCAGCGCATTTGACAGCAGCGCCCTGAGCGTATCTGACATCCTCATGCCCCGCCCCAGGTAGTCACGCTGATCGAGCTTCGTTTCGAGCGCCTGCACAACCACCTGCGGATCCAGGTTGAGGCTCTGCATTACCTCGTTGAAGAAAGGCCGCTCTACGTGCGCAACGGAAAGGAAGACGTGTTCGGGTGCGAGTTGATTGTGATCGCGAGATCGGGCTTCTTCGTGGGCCTTGCGCAGCAGCCGTTTGCCGCTCTCAGCCATTTTGTCAGTGTAGATTTCCAGGTCGATCATGTATGAGCACCGATCTACGGGTGCAGTATATCAAAGAAAAAACCCGTGCTCAAGAATCGGCACCGTGGCATCCGGCACGGTAAAAAAAGTCATTGCACTAGGCAGCGAACCGCAGTATCATAACCCTATAACGTTCGACTTAGGAGACCTGATGCGATCAGTTCGACGATTGACTGGTTCGGACGCCGTTAAGCTTGTCATTCTAATTCTTGTACTGATCTCGGTTGCGCAAGCGACGCAGC
Source organism: Blastocatellia bacterium (assembly GCA_035259295.1). Taxonomy (GTDB): domain Bacteria; phylum Acidobacteriota; class Blastocatellia; order UBA7656; family UBA7656; genus Onstottus_A. The sequence continues at coordinate 3,394 of DATFWM010000640.1, forward strand.
ACGACAAGTCGTCGCAATGCCGGATCAAGAACTTTGGCTGCATCAACGAGAATTTTTATCGCGGCGCGCAGCCGAAGGCCCAAGACTATGCTGACCTGGCGTCGATGGGCGTGAAAACGGTCATCGATCTTCAAAAGGAAGGCAGCGACGAAGAGCAAGCCCTCGTGGAAGCGTCGGGCATGAAGTTCTGCCGGATCGGCATGAGCGACAAGAGCCAGCCGAGCTCAGAGCAAGTGGACGCGTTCTTAAGGCTCGTAAATGATCCCGCGAACCAACCCGTGTTCGTGCACTGCGCCGGCGGCCGTCACCGCACTGGGGCGATGAGCGCGATTTACCGCATCACTCACGATGGATGGACCGCAGACCGGGCCTTCAGTGAAATGAAGCAATACGACTTTGAACACGGCGTTGGTCACAGTGCATTGAAGCACTACGTGTACGACTACTACTCGCGTCTCGATCAGAGGGGCGTCGTGGTCAGCACTGATAAGTAGACAGCGATTACTACGGTTCGGCGCATCAAAGCTACTCAGGTTGTAACAATATGAAAAATCGCATCACAAGATTGAG
>DATFWM010000641.1:0-2081 GCA_035259295.1 Blastocatellia bacterium
GAGCACCTGAACGTTAAGAAGGAAGGCCCACTCGCCATCGCCACCAAAATCAGCAGCGTGTTCCAGAATGTGTGCGCGCAGAAACTGCTTTGTCGGGATCGACTGGTCATTGAATTGAGTTTCTAGTGCCCCAGTCAGTCCCAAATCGGCGAATAATCGCAGCGCGCGCATGATCCCGAGACCCCAAGTGCCCCGCACGTCGACAACGCGCACGCCCTTTCCTATAAACCGATGAATCGTGTGCGTTTCGGAATGCGGCACGTAATAAACTTCAATCTCGCCGACAGGATCTGAGAAGCGGACACTCTTCGCCCCCGAGAAAGCGGGCACTTCGATGAACTGTCCCTCCTGCCAGAAGAAGCGTTGGCTGCCTGGACTAAATTCGTCGAGCACCGTATCCAGCAGTCCTGGTGACGGCGCTATCGAACGGAAAGAGGCGAAGGCGATGTGAACTTCATCTACGCGTTCAAGTTGATCAGCCGCGTACCGTGCCATCAAGTTACTCACGCCAGGCGTGGCGCCACACCCCAGGCAGGCAGTGATACCCGCGTTGCGTGCTAGTTCGTCAAGTTGAAGCTGCCGCGGTGTGTTGAATAGACCGCCCAAATCTACGTAGTTGACCTGAGCCGCTATCGCAGCGCGAATAACGTTCATGCCGAAGTGATACGTGGTGCAGTTGGCGATGACATCAAAGCCGCGCAATTTTTCGGTCAAAACAACTTCATCCTCGGCATCAGTTTGCATAGCGCGTAGTCGACCACCACCCAGTTCCGCAGCAAGAGCCTGCGCTCGTCGGAGGTCGACGTCGGCAATAACAATCTCTTCAAAGTCGCTTGTCTGGGCCAGGTCGCGCGTGGCTTCAGAACCCATCGCGCCGCAGCCTCCGAGTACGATTATGCGCATAGAAGTTAGTCCGTCTTACGACCCTTGGACCAATCGTAGGGATACCAGTACGGCTTCGATTCGAGTTTGTAGTCAAGATGCACGTGTTTGGTTTCTCGAAACTCGTCGAGGCCTTCGGCTCCGAGTTCGCGACCGCCTCCTGACATTCGCATGCCACCAAACGGTCCAGCATCGTTGTCAGTGAGCGGGTCGTTGATCCAAAAAGTGCCGGCCTTAATCCGTTGGGCCGCTTTCATCGCGTATTCCAACTTGTTCGTCAGAATGTTTGCCCCGAGGCCATATTCCGAATCATTCGCCAGCGCAATCGCTTCGTCGATGTCTTTAACTTTCATAATCGGCGCAATTGGCCCAAATGTTTCTTCACGCATCAGCGGCATAGAATGGTCAACATCGACGACGACCGTGGGCTCGAAATAATAACCCCGCGCCGGATTCGCCGGTCGCTTGCCACCGCACAGTATAGTCGCGCCCATCTCGCGCACCTGGTCGAGTTTGCTCTCGACCTTTTTTCTTTGCGCAGCAGAGATCATCGGGCCGAGGTCTACATCAGGGCCCAACGGATCCCCCAGTCGTAACGAGCCAGTGAATTCGACAAAGCGGTCAATGAACTTGTTGGCGATCGAATCAAAAACATAGAATCGTTCGCCAGAGGTACAAACCTGCCCCATGTTGAGATATGCAGCCCAGACGGCTCCACGTACTGCGATTTCCAGATTGACGTCGTCGCAGATGATAAAAGGATCGTTGCCCCCAAGTTCGAGGTTCACTTTCTTCACTTGTTCCGCGGCAAGTTGAGCAATACGTTTTCCAGTAGCAACGCTACCGGTGAAGGCAATTGCTCGCGTGTCGGGATGGGTGACCAGCGGCTCGCCGACTTCATGTCCGTAGCCGGTGACGACGTTCACAATTCCTCTGGGCAATTCCTGAAAAGCAATCTCGGCAAGCAATAGCGTGGACAGAGGCGTAAGTTCAGAAGGCTTGATGATCACCGCGTTGCCTGCCGCTAGTGCAGGTGCGACCTTCCAGGACATCAGCAGCAGCGGATAGTTCCAGGGAACTATGCAAACCACCACGCCGTAAGGTTCCTTCATCACGAAGTTCATCTGATTGTGCTGCACGGGAGGGATCACGCGGCCGGATTCGTGCCGGCCAACTTCGGCGTAGTAATCAAAACAGGC
>DATFWM010000642.1:0-3268 GCA_035259295.1 Blastocatellia bacterium
GTTTCCTTTTGTGGCAAAGAGAAAAACTGCAAACCTCAGCACCGGGGGCTATTCCAGAAAAGAGCATTGCCGTTCTGCCGTTTGAGAACCTCAGCCGCGATCCTGACAACGCTTACTTCGCCGATGGTATCCAGGATGAGATTTTGTCGACTGTTGCGAAAGTCGGCGATCTGAAGGTCATTTCACGCACCTCGGCCGCTAAGTACAAGACCCGGCCCGAGAACCTGCGGCAGGTCGGACTCGAGCTTGGCGCTGCGCATGTTCTGGAAGGCAGCGTGCAGAAGGCGGGTGAGCGGGTCCGAGTGATCGTGCAGCTGATCGATACATCAAGCGATGCGCACCTTTGGTCGGAAACTTACGATCGTGAGCTGAAAGACATCTTCAGCGTGCAAAGCGACATCGCGCAAAGTATCGCCAGCGCACTGAAGGCAAGACTTTCGCGCAGCGACAAGGAATCGTTAGACGAAGCGCCGACGCGCAATGCGGAGGCCTATCAGTCTTACCTTAAGGCGGGTTACTTCGTGCGCGAAGCAACGGCGCGCAATGGCGATCCCGCTACGCTTCTGCCCCAGGCCCTCGAGCTGTATGGCGAAGCGGTGGCGAAAGACCCTTCCTTCGCCCTCGCATGGGCGCAGATCTCCTACGTCCACTCGTGGATGCACTGGTACAGCGTCGATGATTCGCCGGAGCGGGTGCGTCTTGCGGAGGCAGCGGCCCAGCGCGCTATTAGTCTCAATTCGCACATCGGCGAAACCCACCTTGCCGCTGGCTACGCGATGTACTGGGGAAAACGCGACTACGCCGGCGCGATGAAACATTTCGAGGTGGCCCGTCGTCTCTTACCGAACAGCGCCGAGGTCGCAGTTGCCGTCGCGTGCGTGCTACGCCGCTTGAACCAATGGGACGCTGCGCTCGACGAATTCAAGCGTGCGGCCTCGCTTGATCCCCGCGACAACGATGTTTGGAATCAGGGCGCTTGGGCCTACAGCCACACCCGGCGTTACACCGAAGCGCTGGAATTCATGGACCGCGCCCTCACGATTCAACCGGACCATTGGGACAGCCTTTGCGGCAGCGCCATGATCGTGCTCGCGAGCAGCGGCGACGTCACGCGCGCAAACACCTTCCTCGACCGCTTGCCGGCGAGCGTTGATCCGCAAGGCCAGGTCCGCTTCGCCCGTTGGCGCAGCGCGATGTGGTCGCGCGATTTTGCGACAGCAGTCGCGGTTCTGGAAGACGCGCCCGATTGGATTCGCACGAATCCTGTGCATCGACCCGTCGCCACGGCGGGCCTGCGCGGAATGGCATTGGAAGCTGCCGGGAAAGTCGAGGCCGCGCAGCGGGAATTTCAGGCTGCGATCCCGTTGCTCGAGGCGAAGATAAAGGCCGGCGAAGGCGAACCGTCGATCCATGCAGGTCTCGGCCGTGCCTATGCGGCGCTGGGACGCAAAGACGAAGCCGTGCGCGAAGGCATGAAAGCAGTCGAGCTTCTGCCGGTGACCAAGGATTCCTTCGACGGCCCGTTTTACCTGACTCAGCTTGCGGAGATTCACGCGCGGCTTGGCAACGCCGATCAAGCAATCACGATTCTCCGCCAGCTTCTCGATATGTCAGCCGGCTTGCTCGTCTCGCCCGCACTGCTTCGCCTCGATCCCGCCTGGGACCCGATCCGCAGCGATCCGCGCTTTCAGAAACTCTGCGAACCGAAGCCGTGAAGACCGGCAACTTCCTCTCCGAACTGAAGCGGCGCAACGTTTATAAGGCCGCGGTCGCCTACGCAGTCATTGCGTGGCTGGTTATTCAGGCGACTTCGATTCTACTTCCTACTTTCGATGCGCCAGGCTGGGCGATGAAGCTGGTTGTCGGCATCCTGGTGGTGGGTTGCCCAGTTATCCTGGCCCTGTCCTGGGCTTTCGAGATCACACCGGAAGGGATCAAACTTGAATCAGAAATCGCGCCTAACGAGTCGATCACTCGGCACACAGGACGAAAAATTGTCGGCATTACCATCGCGCTCGCTGTGATTGCCGCCGGATTGATGGTTTACCAATATTTCCGGGAGAAATCACCGGCAGCTCAGGAGAAAATCACACTCAGCCCGATTTCCGAAAAAAGCATCGCGGTTCTTCCGTTCGACAACCTCAGCCACGATCCTGATAACGGTTACTTTGCCGAGGGCATTCAGGATGAAATTCTGACGCGCTTATCGAAGATCGCCGATTTAAAGGTCATCTCGCGCACGTCCACCCAGCGTTACAAAACCGCGCCTGACAATCTGCCGGAGATCGCCCGGCAACTGGGCGTCGCCCACATCCTGGAGGGGAGCGTGCAAAAAAGTGGCGACGCCATTCGTGTGAACGTGCAGTTGATTAAGGCCGCGAATGATTCCCATCTTTGGGCTGACACATTTGATCGCAAATTGACTAACATCTTTTCAGTCGAGACAGAAGTAGCCAAAGTTATCGCGGATCAATTGCGAGCGAAACTCACTGGTCAGGAAGAGCAAGTTATTGCTGCCAAACCGACTGACAATCCTTGGGCTTACGACGCCTACCTGCGCGGCTTGGCTACAGTCAACAAAACCTACATCACGCCCGCCGACGCTCTTAGCGCACAGAAATATCTGAGAGAAGCGGTGCGATTGGACCCGAAGTTCGCCCTTGGTTGGGCGCTGCTGTCATACATGGATGCGCGCGACTACATAACACAGGCTATTCAACCAACTGCAGCCCTTCGTGAGGAGGCGCGACAAGCAGCCGAAACCGCGCTCACTCTTCAACCCAACCTCGGCGAGGCTGTGTTGGCCAAGGGGTTTTACTACTACGCGTGCGTAAAGGATTACGACACCGCGGAACGTTACTTTGAGCAAGCACGTCCGCTCCTGCCGAACAACAGTCGAATTCCTGAATCACTGGCCTATCTTACACGGAGGCGAGGTGAGTGGGATCGAAGCGAGGCCTATTTCAAGGAAGCTGAGCGGCTCGACCCGCGCAACGTTAACCTTCTCGGCCAGCACGCGGTCTCCTATTCCGTCCTTCGCCGTTTCCCCGATGCACTACGCAAGCTCGATCAGGTTCTCGATATTACACCGGACGACTTAAATAGCCTGGCGGATAAGGCAAGGATTGCACAAGCCCGTGGCGACCTGGCGCGTGCCGCCGCACTACTCGGACCGCTCCGTCCAAGCCCGGGTGACACTCGTGCCTTGTTGATACAAGTTTACCAAGCAATTCTGGAGCGCCGGCCGGCACTAATGATCACTCGGTTA
>DATFWM010000643.1:0-12507 GCA_035259295.1 Blastocatellia bacterium
GCCTCATGACTGTTAAGCAATTCGGCTTCGAGACCCAAAGAGCGCAACGCTTCGTAGCACTCAGTTTCAAAAGAAGGCCGATGCTTGCCGAGCAGCAGCGCGCCAGTGTGAGTGAGCAGTCGCGTGCTTGTCTCCTCCTCAAGCCGCCGCCATCGATCGAGCGCGTCGACTGCCAACGTCACGTACAACGGATCGGGGTAAGCGAATCGAAACACCTTGGAATGATCGACAGACGCCGCTCGCGGATTTGGCGGCGTCGACTGATCGATCAGAGCGACTCTGGCGCCTTCGCCCGCAACCTCGCAAGCTGCCGCGGCGCCCATCACGCCTGCCCCGACAATGACTATGTCGAATGTGCGCATCGCGCCAGATTCTAACATGGTAGCACAGAACTTCAGTCTGTATTTCGCAAGGTTTACAGACTGAAGTCTGTGCTACCACGGATTACTGAATGTTGCCTTTTGCGCTTTGGTTAGCCGAGCACTTAGAATTTGTGGAGTGGGATAGCGACTCGGGCGACATCAATGCCTAGAAGATCTCACAGACCCAAAATAGTGACGCGCAGTTTCATGTCGTTCATGGACAACGATCTGACGACTTCGGCGGCTGCGGTCTCGTATTTCTCGATGCTCGCCTTGTTTCCGACGCTCCTGCTTCTACTCACCATCGGCAATAAATTGTTCGGACAGCGGACCGTCGAGAAATATGTCATCGGCGAGGTGCTCGCTTTCCTGCCCGGCGCGCAGACTTTCGTGAGCAAGAACCTCGAGTCGATATCCACAATTTCGACGGACATCATCGTGAGCTGTCTGCTGGTGATGTTGTGGGCCGCATCGTGGATGTTTACGGTGATCGAGAAAGCGCTCAATCGCGTGTGGGGAACCTATCCGCGATCGTTTCTGCGCGGACGCGCGGTGAACATCGCGGTGATGAGTTTGATATGGGCGCTTCTGGGCGCGCTTGCGTTGTTCACTGCCTTCGTCACCGGCCTGCGAGCGGCGGCCGAAAAGTTTCCCTTGAGACAAGGGCCGTGGCTAATAGCGATTTCAGGACTGGCGTGGCAGACGATATTCATCGTAACGAGCATCACCGTGACGATCATTTTGTTCACGGTGTTATATAAGATGCTTCCCAACACGCACGTCCCAGTCGCCGAAGCGCTGCCCGGCGCTGTGCTGGCCGGAGTGCTGTGGGAAGGAGCGAAGTTCGGATTTGCCCTTCTGCTGCCCTATTTTCACTACGACCTGCTGTACGGTTCAATAGGCGCAGCAGTAACCTTGCTTACCTGGGTGTATCTTTCGAGCGTGATCATGCTGTTTGGCGCCCAGTTCACGGCGTTGCTGCATCGCGATCATCTTTTCGCCGCGGCAGAAAAACGAGTTCAAACGAAATCAGGTGAACACTCTGCCGTCGAAGTGGGGCATTGACAGGATCACGCATCACGAATCACGGATCACGCATCATTCTCATGCTTGTTTCTGATTTTGATTACGAGCTACCGGAACGGCTGATCGCGCAGGAGCCCGCAGGGAGACGAGACCTGTCGCGATTGCTCGTCGTCGATCGCGCCAGCGGCGAGTTCATCGATTCGGTATTTGCGAAGCTGCCCGATCATCTCAACCAGGGCGATCTGCTTGTGATCAACAACACTCGAGTCTTTCCTGCCAGGCTGATCGGAAGAAGAATGCGAGAGACCACGCGCGGCGAAATGGTGCTTGGCGGCCGCGTCGAAGTCTTCCTCGTGAGTCGCATTGAACCGCTGGTATGGGAAACGCTTGTCAAGCCGGGCAAATCCTTGCTGCCAGGCGCCCGGGTTGAGTTCGCTCGCGGCAAGCTGACGGGTGAGGTGATCGAATGGCGTGACTTCGGGCGTCGCGTTGTGCGTTTCGAAGCTGCCGGAGACTTCGACGAGATAGTCGATCGCATCGGTCGCACTCCGCTTCCGCCTTACATCAAGCGCGACGAAGAAGACCGCCTCGACGCCGAGCGCTATCAAACGGTTTTCGCGCGAAAGCGCGGTGCGGTTGCGGCACCGACTGCGGGACTTCACTTCACGCCCGGGTTGCTCGACCGCTTGCGCGAGCGTGGAATCGAAATCACCGAGATCACCCTGCACGTTGGCTACGGGACGTTTCAGCCGGTGAGAGTCGAACGAGTCGAAGACCACCGAGTCGAGCCTGAAGCGTATTCGATCAGCGATAGAGCTGTGGCTTCGATCAACCGCGCTCTCAGCGAAGGAAGGCGAGTCATCGCCGTCGGCACGACCACGACACGCGCGCTCGAATCAGCGGCAACACTGGGGAGCGAAGCAGCGGTGGGGCGGAGGAACAGAGGAGCGGAGGAGCGGAGGAGCGGAGGTGAACTCTCATCGGCACCTCTGCCCCTCCGCTCCTCTACAGTCAAGACCGACTTGTTCGTCTACCCTGGCTTCGAATTCAAAGTGATTGGCGGGCTCGTCACGAACTTCCATCTGCCGCGTTCGTCGCTGTTGATGCTGGTCAGCGCGTTTGCTGGGCGGGGATTGATTCTCAAAGCTTATCGCCACGCGATTGAAAGCGAGTATCGGTTCTACAGCTACGGAGACGCGATGCTGATAGTCTGACTTCAACCGCTCACCGCGTTGCGCTTCGGCACAAGCATCCGCAAGAGCCACAACACCAAGCATCCAGTCGCGGCGCCAAACAGCATCCCCGCGCCTATACCAAAGGTCAGTTGCCCCAGAATGTGTTTAACGTGGCTAGGATCGTTCGGCCTCGAGAACTCAGGTTGAGTGAATACATTCCCGATGCCGCTGAGGACCGAGAAGACTATCGCCGCGATGATCAGCATCTGTTCGAAGGCCACCAAGAGAAAAGCCGCAAAGACGACGTTGGGATAGCTCCCGAAATCGCGGGTGTGAATCAGCCAAACTGCGATTAAGATCGCAAGTGATGTAGCGCCGGTTACGCTGAACATGCGCACCACAGAGAGAGGGAGCCCGGCGGCGTCAAGCCCCCACCTCAGCGCCCACACAACGGCGCTCAAAGCGAACAGTGGAGACAGCAGTCGAATGTGATCGCGGAAACTGCGCCCGCAGATGTTCATGAGTCCTCCTTGGGCCCAGTGGCCCTGACCATCAACAGCGTCATATCGTCTTCGGGTTCATCCCCCGCCCAATTGCTGACGGCCTCCAGCACACCGGCCTGAACGTCCGCCAGACTTTCGTTCGAATGCTTTTCAATCAAAGCTTGAAGCCGCTTCTCCCCGAACTCTTCATCGCTCGAAGATCTTGCTTCGGTGATGCCATCCGAATAGAGCACGAGCAAGTCTTCCGGCTCGAGCGTCGCTTCGGCGGTTTGAAATTCAGAACACGGAAACATTCCGAGCGGCACGCCGCCTTCGTTTAACTCGCGCCCGCTCAACGACCCCAAGACAATGGGTGTATTGTGTCCGGCGTTGACGTATCTGAGGCGCCGATTGGCGCCGTCCCATTCGCCGTAGAAGAACGTCGCGAACTTCGACGCATCGGTGACTTGATGAAGATGATGATTGAGGCGCTTGCAGACGTCGGAGGGCGAGCTACCGGTCTCAGCCAGCGTGCGCAACAAGGCTTGCACGTTGGCCATCAAGATCGCCGCCGATATGCCTTTGCCGCTTATGTCGGCGATCGCGAAAACCAATCGCCCGTCCGCGAACTGCATCACGTCGTAATAGTCACCGCTGATGCCGCTGGCAGGAATGCACACCGCCGCAAACTCCAGGCCGTCGACTCGGGGCAACTGGCGCGGGAATAGCGCGCGCTGCACCTCGAGAGCGAAACTCAGCTCGGCTTCCTTGCGAGCGAGTTGGCGACGACTCGCTTGCAACTCGAGTTGAACTCGATAGAGCGAGACGAGCAGAACCGCCACTGCGGTTGTGGCGCCAAAGGTCAGCCCCCAAGTCGCGAGCGCCGAGCCTTGCACCAGACCGCGTCCGAGGAACAACAGTATTGCCGCTCCAACCAAAAAGCCGATGAGATAAATCAGGTCGCGGCCGGCGATGTTAAACGTCGGCTTTGATTGTTGAATTGTGTTTCCGGCTTCCACCGAATCTCCAGCTTAGCCAACATTATAGTAGGCTTTCGCAGATACCAAGTCGAGAATCACGAGTTGATGAAGAGTGTTTTGAGGGATTAGGAAGGAAGAACAATTGGCGATTGGCGCGCGACGCAAAACGCCGCGCGCCGTCGATAAGCGGGTCTTACTTCAGATAAGGTCCAAGCAGCTTGCCCCAACTCTTTTGAAGCTGCGCAAACTCGTCCTCGCAGCGCGCTGCTCTCTCCTCGGGCAAGACTCCCTTCTGGACCAGGAAGGAGTACTTCTTCTCGTTCTGACCATAAAGCCAGCAAACAATGTTGAAGAACCTCTGTTGATTCAGCGAGTGCTCGTCCCAGAAAGGCAGCTTGTCGATGTCCGTGTCGTTCTGCTGCTCTTCGAGCATGAACCATCGAGCGCCATCAATAACGGACTTTTCTCCTTCGTCGCTGCCGTCAACCAGTATCAAAGTAGACAACTGATCAACCGCGTCTTCTTCCTTGCCGGTAATTGGAAGATCCAGGACGTGTGTCAGCGCGTGACCAAGCTCGTGATAGAAAACGAAAGCGACAGCACCGAACACCGCGTCATCAAGCTCGTCTTCGGACTTCGCATCAGGTTTGAAGATCTCATAGAAATGCTCGAGCAACTCGTAGCACATGTTAATACGCTGGTGTTCGGGATCATAGAAGGCATTCACTGTGTTGCATTCGGTAAAGGTGAGTGAAATATCGGTGGGTATCGAGATTTCCTTGTTGAGATTGGCAGCTATCCCCTCCAATACCTTCGCTTTCTTGAGCTCAGCCTGGGCCTGCGCATAGTCTTTGTTCTTGACGGGCCCATACACTGCCTTGAAAGCACCCTTGCCTTGGACCTTCTTAGACCGATCCTGAGGGCTGCCTGCAGCATATGATGTAAATATGAAGCAGCCCGCGAGCGCTAGCGCAAGAGCAACAGAAAGCGATCGTCGGGAAATCCGCAGTCGAGAATTGTTATTCATTCTTCCTCCGTGATTGTTTTTGTCGGCACAGCAACTTGACACCTGGAACCAAGTTCTTATCTCAGTAGCAACGCTGCGAGGCCGACAAATTATAACCGGTACCTACTGATGCGAACAACTCACCTGTAACTTGACACTACCGCGCCTGAAAGCCATATTCTCTCATTACTAACTAATCGGAGACAGTAATGAAATCCATAGTCGTCATCACTATACTTCTAAGTATTTCTCTGCCGTTCGTCGCTGCGTCCGCGCGGCCATCTGAACCGGCTCGCGCAGAGCAGATCGCGAGAGCCGCCGAAGCGCTTCGGGCAAAGCTTGTCGAGCAGCGTCGCGATCTTCATATGCATCCCGAGCTGTCGAATCGCGAGGAGCGCACCTCACGCGTCGTAGCCGAACGCTTGCGCGCGCTCGGACTCGATGAGGTGAAGACGGGCGTCGCCAAGTATGGAGTCGTCGCGCTGCTCAAGGGTTCCAAGCCGGGACCCGTCGTCGCGGTTCGAGCCGATATGGACGCGCTTCCTATTCAAGAGACCATCGACGTGCCTTACAAATCGTTGACCCCGGGCGTCAAACACGCCTGCGGGCATGACGTTCACACGACGGTCGAGCTGGGAGTCGCGGAGGTGCTGAGCAAGATGCGCGATCAGATTTCCGGCTCGGTCAAATTCATCTTTCAGCCGGCCGAAGAAGGCGCGCCTCAAGGCGAAGAAGGCGGCGCGAAGCTGATGGTCAAAGAAGGCGCGCTAGAGAATCCGCGACCGTCGGCGATCTTTGGACTTCACACGGCGCCTGTCGAAGTAGGCCAGATTGGATATCAATCCGGCCCGGCGATGGCATCCTCGGATCGGTTCACGATCACGATTCGCGGCAAGAGGTCTCACGGCGCGCAGCCGCAGCTCGGCGTCGACGCGATCGTCGTGGCTGCCGAGTGCGTGACCGCGCTTCAAACGATTCGCAGCCGACGAATCGATCCCCTCGAGCCGCTGGTCATCACGGTAGGCACGATCAAAGGCGGCGACCGCAACAACATCATCGCCGAAGAAGTTGGGATGGAAGGCACGATGCGAACGTTGAGCGAAGAGGTTCGCACTCGCGCGCAGGAGATGATGCGGCAGACGCTGGGGAGCGTAACGTCGGCTTACGGTGCTACGTTTGATCTTCACTTTGATGATTCGAATCCAGTTACCTACAACGAACCTCGGCTTGTTGAGGAAACGCTTCCGACGATTCGCCGAGTAGTCGGAGATTCGAATGTAATCGCACTGAAGCCTTTTATGCCGGCCGAGGATTTTTCTTATTACCAGAAAGTCATTCCCGGTTTCTTTTACTTCTTAGGCGTGGCCAACAAAGCGAAGGGGTTGACGCCAGCCTGGCACACTGCGGACTTCGACGTCGACGAAGAAAGTCTGGTGGTCGGCGTGAAGGTGATGGCGAACGTGCTGCTTGATTATCTAGATCATCACGCCGGCGGAAAATAATCAGCTAACGGCGTGACGTTGCTTGGGTGGTTATCAGGTGCGGCACGGGAAACTTCTTCAGTATCCTCCACACGATGACGACGCTGCCATCGTCGTCGATGCTAACGACTCGAAAAGCAACCAGCAGATCCGATGTGCCGTAGTTGATCGACCTCAGAAGGTACGCGCCTTTCTTCTTCACCGGCACACGTGATCTGTATGTGAACCCATTGACATCGAAGCCTGTCGCGCTGCGTTGATATTGCTGACGGGCTTCAGCTTCGTTTGTCGGCGCGGCAAATGTTGCCAAAAACTGCGAGGCCGGATGATTGAGCGTTACGTCGTCGATCGCTAACTTGCCCAGCGTGGTGAGAAAACCGAAGTCGGCCCCGGCGAAGCCAACGCTGAACTGAGATTGCTCGAGCATGATGTCCGAGCTGTAGTGAGTCAGACGCGCAAAGGAGTAGAAAGCTCCCCCACCTTCGATTGTCAGTTTCCCGTCGAAAGTTTCTCTCGGAAGCAATCGGATCAGCCCCGTATCGGGTTGCCTTAGGAAGTCAGCGTACTTCGCTTGGTCCCTGGTCGAAGGCGCAAGGAACAGTTGCTCCGTGTTCTTCAGTTCCGCAACCCGCGTGAGTATATCGGTTTCTAACGCAGTCCGATCGACAGTCTGGCCTTGCCCTGCCACGCTAAAGAATGCAACCAATAACAGGGTCGCGGATAAGCCAACCGCGCGCGGACGAACATTTTGCCGAGCCGCGGGTTCGAGTTTTAGCTCGCGTGCTATCGCACGAGCTGCGGTATCGGAAATCTTCTCAGTATCTTCCATACAAGTATCAAGCTGCCGTCGGCATCCTGGCGCGTCACCTTGAAGACGACCAGCACGTCCGATACGTCATAGTCAATCGAGCGCACAGCGTAGGTCATGTTCAAGCTGGCTATCAGACGGTTTTTGTAGATGAAGCCATCCGCCCCGAAACCTGAGCCGGCGCGGCGCTGCTGTTCTCGCGCTTCGGGTTCCGTGGAAGGAGTCTTGAAATCTGCCAGGTAACGAACCCCCGGATAATCAGACCCGACGCTGTCAATTGCGACGTCGCCCAACGATGCTAGAAATCCAAAGTCCGCTCCGGCAAAGCCCACGCTCAACTGACCTTGCTCCAATTGCAAGTCCGAGCCGTAGCCATACTCGTTGGTCAGTCTCGCGAATGAGTAGTACGCGCCGCCTCCGCGAATCAGCAGTTTCCCATCGTACTTCTCGCGCGGCATCAGTCGAGCCATTCCGGTATCGGGCTTACCCAGAAACTCTGCGAACGCTGCAAGATCGTCCGCGGACGGAGCGAGAAACGCTTTCTCCTTCGCTTGTATCTCTTCTCTCAACGAGGCGATCTTCGCTTGGAGTTGCGCCCGATCCTGGGATTGCGCGCTCGGTGCGATTAACGTGCAGAGAAGAGGAGACAAAATCAAGAGACGAAGGTACTTTATGCGAAACATACGATCCTCCCTAAAGCATGGCCTCAATCCTATTCCCGCTGACGGTCGGGGTCAAATGCGAGTCGAACGCAAGGGACATCTTCTGTTAACATCAGTCACAGCCTTTCGAGAAAGAATCAACTAATGGGTGTGTCGAGCGATCATAAAGAAGTCTTAGTCACCGGTGGAACGGGATTTGTTGGCAGCCATCTCGTGGACTGCCTCATGGAGCGAGGCTATCGCGTCCGATGCCTCGTGCGAAGGTCGAGTAATCTGAGATATCTAACGGATCCTGAGATCCAATTTTCATACGGCGGATTGGATGAATCGACTAATTGGGACCAGGCGCTCGCGAATGTTGATGCAGTCTATCATGTCGCGGGCACTACGTTCGCGCGGCGGGCCAAGGATTACTTCACCGTTAACCACAAGGGCACTGAAACTATTCTCGCAGAAGTTCTCAAGCGACGCGACCAAATCAAGAGGTTTGTGTACATCAGCTCGCTCGCGGCTGTGGGTCCGGGCCGCAACGGTAAGCCTGTTGACGAAGACACGCCGCCCGCGCCGATCACTCCTTACGGCCGCAGCAAACTCCTGGCTGAAGAAGCAGTGCGCGCCGTTTCCGATTTGTTGCCGATCACCATCGTCAGACCTCCGGCGGTCTACGGCCCGCGCGATTATGGCATCTTTGAATTCTTCAAAGCCGTGAAGGGCGGGATGTTCCCGATGATCGGGCGCCGTGATAAACGAGTGAGTCTCGTGCACGCGCGCGATCTTGCGGAGGGAATAATCCTTGCTGGCGAGAGCGAAGCGGCGATCGCTCGCACCTATTTTATCTCCAGTGAAGATGACTACTCGATGCGTGCGGTCGCCGACCTGATGGCCGCGCTTATGAACAAGCGAGCGCGTGAAATTGCGATCCCGAAATCACTCGCCTACGGTGTCGCTGTCGCGGCAGAAGCGGCAGCAGCCGTAATGGGCAAACCACCGGTAATTAATCGCGATAAAGTGACTGACCTTTCGCAGACCTGTTGGTCCTGCTCGATCGAACGCGCAAAGCAAGAGCTTGGCTATACCCCGCGCATTGAGCTGGAAGGCGGACTCCGAGAGACAATTAAGTGGTATCAACGCGAGGGCTGGCTGTGAGCGGCGCTGAGGCGCGAGCAGGTGTCGGGGCGACGCGGCGAGTGGGCGATCGACCGAAGTTCGAGGTGAAACCTGCCGACAAGGTAGTCATCGGTTATCTCGCAATCATCTCGACGCTGATCCTCATCTTTAGTTACAGAATTGAGTTGTGGGGCTGGTTCTGCGTTCTGCAAGTAGCTCTGATTGGCGTTGTCCTGTTGATCGCGAAGCATCGGCCCCTCGGCCACGCCACGAATCGACCGCTCACACGGTTCCTTGGTGGGTGGTATCCGGTGATCTTGATCGCTATCACCTACAAAGAACTGACATATCTGATACCGGGCATTCACCCGCGTGATTTCGATTCGACGCTTGCGGCGATCGATCATAGGATGTTTGGTGTTCATCCAACCGTCTGGCTAGAGCGCTTCACCTGGCCTCCGCTGACCGAAGTGCTCCAACTCACTTACTCAACCTACTATTTCCTTCCGATCATTCTGGCGGCAGTTTTATGGCGAAAGCGACAATTTGATCGGTACTACTTCTGGGTATTCATAATCGTGTTGGCAATGTATCTCTCTTACCTGGGTTACATTGCGGTTCCTGCAATCGGGCCTCGATTTCTTGCTGAGTTAGCGACAGAACAAACTAAGGCAATGACTGGGGTGTTGTTGTTTCAAACCGTGCGCGACGCACTCGACCGCGCAGAACAGATAACGCGCGACTGTTTTCCAAGCGGTCATACGGAGTTAACTCTGCTTGTGCTCTACTACGCACGGAAGTTTCATCGTAAGACTTTTTGGTGGCTGCTGCCCTTTGGGTGCGGCATCATTGTTTCCACGGTTTATTTGCGATACCACTACGTGATCGACGTCATAGCCGGAGCGTTGCTTGCCGTTGCGATCGTCATAATCGCGAACCAGCTCCATCGCTGGCTGGGCGGACGGCAGTACGACACCTGCGTGACTGCGCTATGATGGCTGCGTGGCTAAACCGCCCGATCAGGCAATAAGCATAAGTCTCGTCCAAGTTTTGAGCCGCCGATTTGCCTCGACTTGTCGCGCTAATCCCGTTCAAGCTTCGTTGCGAGTACAAGTATACAAAACACTTGCTTCGTCGGAAGGCTTATTATAAAGTTTGGATTCCGTCATAGCCCGGACAGAGGGTTTCAGCCGTTCCGGTGAGCCTTGCAGTCCTTGAGCCTTCTGTCTTACTTTACCGCAGCTCTTTTCGTTCGTTCTTCCGGCGCGACAAACCGCGGTCTGCTTGCCGCGCAGGGCCAGACAACATTGAAACTTTCAGGCTCTATCCGAACCTGTCTTCCAAGGAGGTTTGTATGCGAAGCTTTTCACAACGGTTCCTGACCACAGCAATTACTGTTCTGCTTTGCGGAGTCTTCGTCGCCGCACAGGATTTCCGCGCGACAATCACGGGACGCGTTACCGACCCCCAGAAGGCGGCCATTTCCGGCGCTCAGGTTCATGTGAAGAACCTCGCCACGAATGAAGTCACGTCGATGGTCACCGATAGTGAAGGCAACTACAAAGTACCTTTCCTGCGCCCGGGCAGTTACTCGGTCACCGTTGAGGCGCAGGGCTTCAAGAAGGCAAGCGGTGAGAACATCGATCTGGTAATCAATCAAGTGGCAACGGTGGACATCACGCTTGAACCCGGCAGTATCGCCGAACAGGTGACGGTGACAGCTCAGGCGCCACTGATCGAGTCCGCGAATGCTGACCGTGGCGTGGTGATCGACCGCCAGCGGGTCGTCGAGCTGCCGCTCAACGCGCGCAATCCGTTTATGCTCGGCGTCCTGACCGCGGGCGTTCGTTTCAACGGCGCGGCCATCTGGCAGCGCCCCTTCGACAACGGCGCGATTGCCGAGTGGACGATCAACGGCAGCCAGTCGCGCGGCAACGAATTCCTGCTTGACGGCGCGCCCAACAATGGGCAGGCGGGCGGCAACAACATCGCATACGTGCCGCCGGTCGATTCGGTGCAGGACTTCAAGATCATGACCAATACCTATGATGCGCAGTACGGCAAGACCACCGGCGGCATCATCAACGTCAACCTGCGCTCCGGCACCAATTCGCTTCACGGTACGGTCTATGAGTTTATGCGACGCGCCTGGCTTGACGCGGCCGACTTCCGACTGAAGGCCAGAGGGGCGCCGAAGGCTGCCCACTACCTCGACCAGTACGGGTTTCAGCTCGAAGGTCCGGTCTGGATCCCGAAGCTCTACAACGGGCGCGACAGGACCTGGTTCATGTTCAACTATGAGGGTTACCGCGAGGGAGTGCCGCAGCCGCTGACCCTCTCGACAATCGAGCCTGAGTTCCTTCAGGGCGATTTCAGCAAACTGGTGGATGGTGCGGGCAGGCCGATCATCATCTACGACCCGCTAACCGGGAGGGCCGACTCGACCGCGCCGGGCGGCTGGCGGCGTGATCAGTTCCGCGACCCTTCGCGCGCGACTCCAAACAACCCGCAAGGCTTGAATATTATTCCGCTCAACCGCATCAACCCGATCGCCCTGAAGATCCTCAGCTACATGCCGAAGGGCAACGTAAGCGACCCGGTGGCGGGTTACTCGAAGAACAACCTCTTCATCGCGCCCAACCTCGCCACGGACGGCTTCTACAACTGGGTCGCCAAGCTCGACCAACAGTTCAACTCGAACCACCGTATGTACCTGCGCTTCGCCAAGAATGATCGGCGGGAGCACCGTAACGAGAACGGTGTAATAGATGCAATCGGGGAGTGCTGCCAGTTGCCGTTCAAGCGCCTCAACGACGCGTTCGTGGCCGACTACCTGGGCACCTTCTCGCCGACCTTCATCTTCAACTTCCGCCTCTCCTTCAACCGCTTCGAGGAGAAGGGAGTGGGCCTTCACAATATGGGCTTCGACAAGACGACGCTCGGCTTCCCCTCGGCGTTGGTCAATGCGCTGCCGGGCAGCATCATGTTCGGCCGCTACGAGCCTGGCGACGGCTACACCTCCATTGGCCGGAATCCGGGCAATAACCTCACCAATACCATCGCCACACACCCGAACATGACCTGGATTCGCGGGAAGCAGACGTGGCGCGCGGGCGTGGACATACGTTTTACGCAGTACATCGTCAGGGATGAGGGCAACCCGTTCCGACTGACCGCAAGTCGAGGCTTCACTCAGCAGCGCTTCGACCAGGGCGACCCGCAGAGCGGCAACGGCATCGCCACCTTCCTCCTTGGTTACGTAGGCGGCAACGTCGACTACCGAGTCTTTCCTACAACGCTCTGGAACTACTACGCGCCGTGGTTCCAGAACGACTGGAAAGTGAGCCACAAGCTGACGCTCAACGTCGGCGTTCGCTGGGACATCAACGTCGCGCCGAACGAGCGATACAACCGGCTC
>DATFWM010000644.1:0-2744 GCA_035259295.1 Blastocatellia bacterium
GTTACGGGCACGCGAATCACCGAGCAAAAAATGCCCGCTTCGCCAAGCCAATGCCAAAATGGAGTCCCTTTGCGCATGCCTTTGATCTGAGCCTTGCCTAAAGGGATCACGTACTTACCAATTTTCAATTCGCGCTTCGGACCTTTGATCTCGGCCGACGAAAGAAACGGAAGATAGTTGCTCGTGTCGCGCGCCAGGAAGTCATAAATGTTGTGCTTGCCGGGATTCACGCCGGTCATGAATGTTGACCATGCCACCGGAGAAATCGGCGGATACGTCGTTCTTAACTTGCGGAATGTCCCAGTCGATTTCAGCTTTGCGAGATTTTGCAGTAACCCTTCGCCGATAAAGCGATCGGCGAGTTCGGGATCCATCCCGTCAAAACCGAGGATCACGGCGCGCTTGAACCGCGCTTTGCCATAAGCATTGCGTCCGCGAATCACGCGCCATAGATAGCGTAGCGGCCACGTCAGCAGCGCATACATCGAGTATAGGAACGCAACAAACAGCGTCCAGAACGACGACAACACCGCAAAGCCAGCGCCGGGGCCGGCGTAGGCATGGCTTGGCACCGGAAACAGCAAAACCGCGACAGCGACCACTAGGGCGAGCAGGCGCCGGTCCGAGATGGATCTTGTACTTCTCATATCTCAATTCCTAGAACGCTCTTGAAGATGAATCCGGCCACCAGCGACAGCACAAAGAAGAGCACGATCCAGTTCCACTCCATCCAGGCAAATTGATAACTGCGCTCAGGATAGTTTACGTCGATTGCTTTGATCGGGCTGTTGTCGGGCAACGCGGGTTCGGAGGAACTGAACAGTCGCTCCCAGTAAGGCGCGCGCATCCGACTCAGCGAGATGCGGTTCATCTCCGGTGAGACGACGACCTTCTTGGCAAACGTCTGTCCTGCCGTCGCGACGTTTACGTCAAATGCTCCCTGTTTGTTCGCGACCACTCTCCAGACCACTTCATTATCGCTCGGCACATGTACTGCCGGCGCGGAGATCGTGAGTTCCGGAGGCAGCTGTAGCGAAACGTCATTCACCGTCTCCGAGGTCGCCGTCTTCACCTTCACAAGGAACGGCTGATCCTGCAGGATGGGCGCATATCCCAAGTACCAGTCAAGCTGCACCAACATGAAGGTCATCGGAATAATAATGATGAGCAGCGGCTTGAATGCCAGCTTGATATAGCGTCCCGTACCCAAAATGATGCGCCCATAGGCGCGAACCACCACTGCAAGCTGATCCTGAAAAAGCCGCACTGCGAGGAGTTGCGCCTTGAGTTGATCCTTCGCGACGGCGATCGCGTCCTGGTCGGAGGTGTAATAAAAGAGGATCACCATCAACAGGCCGATGATCACAGAAAGAATGATGACCAGCGCGAGGGGGCTGTTGAGGAACATCAGGCCGGTAGCCAGAGTGTGCGGCAAGGTTTGAAAAGTTTGTGTCATGCAGTGTTGCAATACTTATTAGCTTCGAACCTCAGGCGAGAGCATCTGTGTCGTTGCAACGCGGC
The DNA here is from genome assembly GCA_035259295.1 of Blastocatellia bacterium. Lineage (GTDB taxonomy): Bacteria > Acidobacteriota > Blastocatellia > UBA7656 > UBA7656 > Onstottus_A. The sequence continues at coordinate 1,522 of DATFWM010000644.1, forward strand.
GGCAGTTGGGCTCTTTCACCCTTGTCATTCCGAGCCGTCCGGAGCCGCGTTCGCGTGGCGAGAATCGCGAGGAATCCGCATTTTTGTAGTGTCCCTCGATTCTCCATCTCTTGCGACAAACTGCAGATCCCTCGCAATGCTCGGGATGACAAATAAAGCTGACGACTGATGATGAAAGCCGTTACTCGATATACCCCAACCCCTGCAGCCGCTTCTTCATCATCTCTTTCGAGGTCGAGTCGCCTTCCTCGGGAGGCAGGATCTTCTTTATTTCTTTTTCCAGCATGTGGATGACGAATTCGTCCACTGACTCGTACCCGGCCGCGTCGGCGCACTTCTTGGCCTTCTCCAGCAACTCGCCTTCGATCTTTACCTTATGTGAGCCAAACATGAATCCTCCTGCTCATTGACGTCCTGCGCCGTCCGCAGCGAAAACAGAATGTCCCGTCATATCGCCCGGCTTCGCGATGCCGAACTCCGCCAAAATCGTCGGCGTGATGTCGGTCAGCGCCGGCGTTGCCGTGTCAATCTTGCGATTACTGAGTAATACGCCGGGGACGAGCGTGTAGTCCATGCAATGATCCCCGCTCCACGCGTTGTCGTTGTTCTCGAGTACATCGGACGGAAAGTTACCTAGAATCGTCTGCCATCCGGCGCGGTAGCCGCGGTTATATCCGACCAGCGCATCGGGACCCTTGCGCGCGTTTGGACCCTGATACGCCTCGCTCGCAAAATCGATGCGCGTGACGATGGGCTCGCCATTCTCCGGATCCCGCTCCGCCAGCAGCTTTGTCCGCAAGTCGTTCAATAATGCATTCTCTTCCTCGCCGGGCTGCACAATTCCTTCGCGCTCGCGTCCCCGCAAATTCAGATACAACCCGTTCAACCCAATTCCATATGCTCGCGTATGGGTCCAATCAACATTCGCCATAGGGACGTTCGGGTCAAAATTACCGCTTTTCAATGTCACGTAACCATGATTCAGGAGCCACGTATTCAGGTTGAACGAGCGGTTATAGGGGGCGAAACCATGGTCCGAGAGCACCAGCAAGGTAGTGTGCTCATCGAGTTTCGGCAGCACCTCACCTAGCACTGCATCAATCTGTTGATAGAACTCCTCGAGCGCTGATCCATACTCGGCCGCCGCGCCTGTGTCATACTTCGGGCTCTTCGGGTCAGTCAGCCGCCACATCATGTGCGCGTTCAAGTCGAGGCTCGAAAAA
>DATFWM010000645.1:0-2231 GCA_035259295.1 Blastocatellia bacterium
TGGTGGAGTGAAGGCTACTGCTGCCAAGTCCGGTAAGAAGAAACCCGCCGCCCCGAAGAAGAGCGCCGCTTCAAAGAAGAAAGCAAAAGCAGCTGCGGTTGACGCGCCTGAATCAGAAGCTGAAGTCGGTGCGATCGAATACTACGAAGACGCGGAAGCTCGCATCACGGATGGAAACTCGCGCGCCGAGTTTGCGACGCGCCGTGGTGGCCGCCGCCGTCGTCGTCCAGGAAAACCGAAGGCTGACACAAACGGCGCGGCTGCGCCCGAGGCTCTTGACGACGGAGTTGAAACAATCACCGCAGTTGATGAAGTTCTCTTTGAGGAGCCATCCGGGCCGGAACCAGTCGAATTAGCTCCGGCTCCGGCGCCCGTCGAGCGTCCGCAGCAGCAGCGAGACCACCGCGATCGCCGGCAACAAACGGGCCGCGGCAATCGGAACATCCCCAGACGCGAACGTCATCAACCAACCATCACCGACCTTCTGAAGGAAGGACAGGAAATACTCGTCCAAATTGCAAAGGAACCTATAGCCAAGAAAGGCGCGCGCATAACCTCGCACATCGCTCTGCCCGGTCGCTTTCTGGTCTACATGCCGACCGTCGAGCATGTGGGTGTCTCGCGCAAGATCGAGTCGGACAGCGAGCGCCATCGTTTGCGCAAACTAATTCAGACGATTCTGGCCTCTGAGAATGTTCCCTCAGGTGGTTTTATCGTCCGAACCGCTGGTGTCGGAATCAACGAGAGCGAGATGCGCGAAGACGTTCGGTACCTTGTGCGCACCTGGCTGGGTATCCGAGCGGCTGCCGAAAAGACCAAGCCCGCGACACTCGTTCACAAAGATCTCGATCTCGTGCAGCGCCTTCTCAGGGATCAGCTTTCGGATGATTTTGTCGCGATTCGGGTGGATTCCGAAGACGAGTATGAACGTATTGTTGAGTTTGTTAACCGTATTCAGCCGCGCATGGTCCGACGCGTCAAACTCTACACACGCGAAACCCCAATTCTTGAAGCCTATGGCGTGCAAGCCGAAATCGACAAAGCGATCAAACCTCGGGTTTGGCTGAAGTCCGGAGGCTATCTCGTCATCAACCAGACCGAGGCATTAGTTTCCATCGACGTGAATACCGGCAAGTTTGTGGGTCGCGGCAGCGGTCGACTGGAAGACACGATCACCCGCACGAATCTGGAGGCGGTTGAAGAGATCGTGAGACAGATTCGCTTGCGCGATCTCGGCGGCATCATCGTACTCGACCTGATCGACATGGAAGAGCGACGCAATCGACAGCGCGTGATGCAAACGCTGCAGGAGGCGTTGCGTAACGACAAGTCGCCGACGAAGGTGCTTTCGTTCAACGACTTCGGTTTGGTGATCATGACACGTAAGCGCGTTAAGCAATCGCTCGAGCGCACACTCTGCGCGCCCTGCCAGGTCTGCCAGGGAGCTGGGTTGGTCAAATCGCCGCAGACAGTCTCTTATGAGATTCTCGAAGATGCTCGACGCATCGCCCGATCGAGCGAGCATAAGAACAAGCAGGTGATCCTGCGGACGAACCCGGAAGTGGCCCGCGCATTGCGCACGTCCGAGCGTGAGGTGCTCAATGGCATTGAAGATCATCTCGGTCCAATCGATATCAATAGCGATCCTTCAATCACCCAGGAGCAATTCGACTTCGCGTTTCTATGATCGGTTATGAGTAAGCTCGGAAATTTTTGGAAGACGATGATTGCTGGAGGCGCCGGTGTGGCTGCGCTGGCCGCTGTGAATGCCGCCATTCGTCGTCAAGCAAGCGAACCCGACGATACCGCTCTCAGCGGCGACGCCTATTACTTCGACTGGAAGTACGGGCGCGTCTTTTACAAAATCGCCGGCGAGAGAAATCCGGGACTTCCGCTTGTTTTCGTGCACGGAATCGGCGGTGGTTGCTCAAGCTTCATGTGGCGAAAAAACTTTGATGTGCTCGCGGAGCACTTCAAAGTGTTCGCCGTTGACCTGCTCGGGTTTGGCTTCTCTGACAAGCCTTCAGCGGCGCCTTACTCGTCCGACCTCTACGTCGACCTAATCACCGATTTCATCCGTGAAGTTTGTGGCTATCCCGTTAACGTGATTGCTAGTTCTCTTGGCGCAGCCTACGCCGTGCGCGTTGCAGACGAACATCCAGAACTAATCAACGCGCTGGTGCTCAACGCTCCGGCGGGTGGTGAGAGCTTCAGAGCGCGCCCGGGCATGG
>DATFWM010000646.1:0-5054 GCA_035259295.1 Blastocatellia bacterium
AGTCCGCCGTGCGCTCGCCGCTGCATTACGTCGCCAACGTGAAGACGCCGACGATGGTGATGACTGGTGAAGCTGACCTTCGCACGCCCATTCGCCAGAGCGAGGAGTTCTATCGCGCGTTGAAGATGTTGAAGAAGGATACGCTGTTGGTGCGAATGCCCGATGAGTATCACGGCTGGCGCAGGCCCTCGCATCAGTTGTTGCAGCAACTTTATTTGCTGGCGTGGTTTGAGAAGCACAGCAGCAAGGCCAAGAGTGCTCCGGTGGACGCAGCCACTTCGCAGAAGTAGCAAACGGATCGTGGCACAAGATGACATCTTGTGCCACGCTCACTTGTGAACGGACTTGGCTGCCGAGTTGTGGATCTGAGATTGAGACATCAGCCGCTCGATCTCATCCGGATCGGAAGGGATCTTGCGGCTCAATTTCATTAAACCGGAGTCGGTTACAAGATAGTCGTCTTCGATTCTCACCCCGAGTTTTTCATCGGGAATGTATATGCCCGGCTCAATCGTGATCACTGAGCCAGCGGGCAGGTCGGCCAGGCTTCCGACGTCGTGCACATCCATTCCGAGAAAGTGACCGAGCCCGTGAATGAAATACCTCTCGAGCGAGTGGCCCTCCTTGTCACGCAGCGGGCTCGCCTTCATCGTGTCGAGAGCCACTCGATTTAGTTGCGCCATCGTGGACTGCCCAGGCTTGAAAGCTCTCTCGGCAGCGCGTTGCGCTTCGAGCACAAGCTTGTACACCTCGCGCTGTCGCGGCGTGAACTTGCCGTCAGCCGGATACGTCCGAGTGATGTCCGCCGCGTAGTAGCTGTACTCCGCGCCGATGTCAACGACGACCAGATCGCCCGCATCTATCTCCTTGCGGTTCTCCATGTAATGAAGCGTCGTCGAGTTTATGCCGCTACCGATGATCGATGGGAAACTCGGCCGCTCTCCGCCGTTGCGAGTGAACGCGGCTTCGACCACGGCCTGCACTTCGTACTCGAAAACGCCGGGCTTGACCGTGTGAACGGCGTCCCGCTGAGCTTCGCCGGTGATGTCGATTGCTTTTTGAAGCAGCTCGATTTCAGACGGTGATTTGATCTTTCGCAGTTCGGCGAGATAGCGCGAGACGTCAACAACTTCCAGTTTCGGCCACGTGCGGCGCAACGTCTCGATGAACCGGCTCTCGCGTGTAATCTCGCCCGCTGAGCCAGTAGGAACGATCGTGTAAAGCCTCGGGGATCGAGTCGAGGACTCCAGCAAGCTGCGCAGCCGGTCGTTGAACTTGTCCGTACTAGCGACTTCCTGAACGCCGAAGAAGCGTTCAGCTTCTGGGCCTGGGCCGATCTGCGCTCCGGTCCATTTCTCGCGAAACAGGTTGCGGGGCGGTATGAACAGGGTTTCCTGCGACGGCTTGTCTGGGATCAGTCCCGCCGGAACAAGTATCACAAATGCGCTTGGCGTCTGCACACCGGTCAAGTACAGGAAATCGTTCTTCTGCCGGAAGCGGCCGACTTCACCGAACTCTTCTTCGCGCGCGCCGACCAGAACAACGATTCCGTCTTTGATTCGCTCCATCAGCTTCTGCCGCCGCGCGCGATATTCAGCTTGCGGAATGCCAGCAAGCTTGTTGTTGTCGGCAACTGCGAGTGGAAGGGTGAGCGTCGCTGTCAGCAGTGTGAACGTCAGAGTTATGGAAGTGCGTTGACTGGTGGTGAGCCTCATAGTTCTAGAGCATAACAGTCAGCAGAACCCCACGGAAGCTCGCTTGCTGCCGATGGTTGCCGACGTGATTTATAATGTGAGCGCGTGGCTAAGAAACCCAAGAAAATGATCATCGAAAAGGAAAAACTGCGGCCGCGTGAGCGCGCCCCGATATTGCCTTCCAAGAAATTCGAGGACAAACGCCGCCGAGAGGACCGTCGCGAGAAACACAAGAAAGACCCTCGCCGCTTGGCGGAAGAAAACTAGCGCGGCTTTAGCTTAGATTATCGGCGAAATGACCTATGACCAGGCACAATTGATGCGGAACCAGACATTCTCTTTTTTCGTTTTAATCGACACAAGAGAATTCAAATGTTGCCGGCTTAAAGAACTGATCGGGAGACAAGAATGGCTACACCGCAAATTGACCTTCGCGCGGACTTGCTTGATTGGCGGAAGCGACTCGAAAACGTGATCGACGATTTTGAGGACAGCGCTCATCTCGCTCCCCTTCTTTCCGAAGTGGACCTGGCTCTACAGCGAATTGAGAACGGCTCGAATGGAATTTGTGAGTCATGTCAAGAAGTGATCGAAGATGAAGCGATGAAGGATCCCATCGCGCGGTTTTGCCTCGAATGTCTGAACAAGGAACAGCAAAGGGCGCTGGAATCGGACATCGAAAACGTCTCGCGGGTTCAACACAGCCTCCTTCCAAAGCAGGATCTAGCCGTTGAGGGCTGGCATGCTTACTACCACTACGAAGCTGCCGGTCCAGTGGGCGGTGACTATTGCGATCTGGTTAGCAATGGCAATGGCGACCTATTCTTTATGGTGGGTGACGTGTCGGGGAAGGGGATTGCTGCCTCAATGCTGATGGCGCACCTCCACGCGATCTTTCGCAGCCTGATCATGCTCGATTTGTCTGTCGATCAGTTGGTTGAACGAGCGAATCACATTTTCTCCGACGCTACCATGCCGGCGTACTACGCGACGTTAGTGTGCGGTCGGGCGAGGCGGTCGGGCGAGATCGAAATCTGTAATGCGGGGCACTGCCCTCCGCTGTTGATTAGGAGCAATGAGGTCGTCAGCATTGAGGCGACCGGCCTTCCTGTTGGAATGTTCTGCCGCGAGCAGTATTCAGCGGTAAGAGTGCAACTGGATCCGCAAGACAGCGTGCTGCTTTATACCGACGGGGTAACCGAGTCGCGCGATTTGTTGAACTCGGAGTATGGTACCGAGCGGCTGAACAGGTTAGCGGCTTCCGGGCATGCGTTGATGCCGCAGGCGCTGACGTCTGCTTGTCTTGATGATCTGTATCTTTTCCGCTCCGGCCAGCCGAAGACTGACGACCTGACGGTGATGGTGATCCAACGCGCCTTCTTTTGACACCATCCCGCGCGTAGACCGCTGACCTATCAATTGGGATTGAGGCGTAGAGAGCAGCAACACTCTCCACGCCTCTTGTTGTGCGGTTTGACTAATTCACGACCCGTTGCTGCTGTGCCTTCAGGGTCTCGTCAATCCGAGCAAGCGACTCTTGCAGATGTGCTCGCGTCGCAACGCCCATTCTGGCGCCGGTCAGCAGAGTCTGATGAATCCTTCCGCGAAGCTGATTCAGATTGTATCGAGCTAATGTTGCCGCGTCTTCCGGCGCGCCCGGACTTGGCTTGAGCACAAGGTTCGTCATTCGCCTGAGGTACTCACGCTGCAGCGGGCGACGGAAGCTGTTGATTTCCGAGCCTGACTTCACCTCGGACCATATTGCTTCCTGAAGTCCGCCAAACATATCAGCCATCGTGAACGTGTCTTTTGGATCGAGATACTTGACCTCGAGATCTTGCAACCTTGCGAGCAAGATCGGGTTTAGCATCCGGTCCAGAAGCGCCCGCTGCAAGTTCAGAACCTGCGCGTGAAGCGGATAATCCAAACGGCTCGTGTTGAACGGGGCGCCCTCGAACGTCCAGAAGCGATCTATCGCAAGCTTGTTGAGTAGTCGCGGCGGCAGATCGAATGACTTGGCGCCGAATGCGTTTGCCTTGATTAACTCCATCGCCTGTCGTTGCTTGGCGCCAGACACCGGTTCATAAGGCAGCCGGCCATTCGGATCGCCGACGTGATCGCGATTGTGATAGACGGCGCCGATGTATTTGTTCGCATTCAACAGCGAGATGGCGAACTCGCTGAAGCCTCGATTGAACGCGCGCCGCAGCGACTGATAGCCTTCGCCGGTCTTGGCCGCTTTTGTCTCAAGACCCGCCCACAGCTCGCGCACAAGTCTTATGCGATCGCTGTAATACTGGAGCGGATCGCTGCCAAAATCCCACTGGTTGGTTCGCGGATCCAGCCCGATCGCAGACGTGCCGAAAGCGTCTTCGTCAGTCCCGTACGCTAGCTTTGCATCTGCCACTCGCGACGCAATGCGCCTGAGCTCCGGCAGTTCCTCTTCGGGAGTCTTCGCGGCGATGGGTTTGTAAGCGTACTCAATCGCCCAGTAGTCGTACGGCCCAAGGCTCGTCTGCCAGTACTGGCCTTGCTTCGTGCCGTTGGGCGCGATGTTGACCGGGGTATATTCCATCACAGAGCCTGTGAGCCCTTCATCCAACGTCAGCTTTGCGTCCTGAAGCTTGCTCACGTCGTGCAGAGTGCTCGCGCGGAAGTTATGACGCAACCCGAGCGTGTGCCCAACTTCGTGCACGGCTATGCTTGTGAGGAAGTCTTTGATGAACTGCTCCTCGGCGGCAGCGTCCATCGATCCCCGCGCCTCGAGCAGGCTATAGCCGAAGGCCGCCTGATGCATCGCTCCCACTGCGTAGTTACAAAGGCGCCGCGGGTCGCGGACAAGCTTCATCTGCTCTTCAGCTGAATTCAGCGATTCAGCAAGCGGCGCGATCAGGTCCGTAAACTGGGTCCGAGTAAACCTGGTCATGTTTTCGGTGAAGCTTATGTCCGCATCGTAGACTTGACCGGTGTACGGATTCGCGCGCGACGGGCCGATCGCAAATCCGGCGTCGGTCGAGATGAACCAGCGAATTGTGTTGTACCTGACATCGGCGGGGTCCCAGTCGGCGTCGTCCGGTTGTTGCTTGACGACGATCGCATCCTTGAACCCAATGCGCTCGAATGCCTTGTTCCACATCAGCACTCCGGCGGCGATCGCGTCTCGATACTTGACTGGAATTGTGTTCTCGAGCCAGAAAACTATCGGCTGCTTTGGCGGCGACATCGCTGCGGTTGGATCCGCTTTCTCGAGATTCCAGCGATTGATGTAGCGAACATAAGGCGTGTCTTTCTTGTCGTCGGTGAAGTCTTGATACATGGTCAAGAAATGCCCGACGCGGTCGTCAGCGAGCCGCGGACGAT